>JAZDKG010000150.1:0-2207 GCA_043803205.1 Planctomycetota bacterium | reverse complement strand
TCCCGGGATGATCTTGCCCGCGGAAAACTGGAGGCGGCGACCGGATTCGAACCGGTGAATAAAGGTTTTGCAAACCTTCGCCTTGAACCTCTTGGCTACGCCGCCCGGTAAGTCGAAGGGTGATAAACCTTACTCTCCTGCCAAAAGGAAGTCAAGGTTGCTCAGCTGAAAACCTCGCTACCGGGGTTCGCCCTGAAGGTCTGCCCTGATGGTCTGGCCAGAAGGGCTCATCCTGAATGGTCTGTCCCCCTTTTTCCGCAGCTAGCCCGCCGTGGCGGACCTCCCGCTCAGGCGGGGGGAAAAGGGGGACTGACCCGAATGGCGGTACCTTAAGGGGATAAAGAGCAAAGCCTCCTTGAGTCGATGGAAGTGGTGAAGACACACGTATCGACGGAAGGAGGCGTTGCAGATGTCCGCTAAGGAAGAGATCGGTAGGGAGAGAGCTACCCTTGAACGGATTCGTGAAAAGCTGGAGGAGACGACTCTGAACACCGTCAGGAAGGCGCTTCCGGACGCAGCGATTACACGGGCGTGTCGAGCGGTGGGATACGAGTATCGACGGAGGCTTCTGACGCCTGTGGTGACGGTATTGCACGTGATGATGGCGGCGATCTGGCCGGAGGAGTCCTTTGCGGCCAGCTGGCAGGTGATCTGGGACGCGATGGTCAGTCGGCTGTCGGGTGCGGCGGGGCAGTCGCCGGCGAGGAGCTCTGTGACCCGGGCACGTTCTCGGATGCCTGTGGAGGCGTGGGAGAGGCTTTTCGCATGGCTTTCCAAGCGGGCGCAGGAGCTGTCTGCGCCCTGGGACCGGTGGCGCGGACATCGGGTTGTGCTCCTGGACGGGACATGCGTGTCCATGCCGGACGAGAAGGCGTTGTTTTCGGCCTTCGGCCGATGCAACACGCGGCACGGGCCGTCGCGGTATCCCATCGCGCGCCTGGTCACGGTGGCGCTGGCCAACACGATGGCGGTGATCTCTTACGCGCTGGGCCACTACGGCACAGACGAGACGACGCTCAGCATCGCGTTGCTGGGAACGCTTCGCCGGGGCGACCTCCTCGTCGCGGACCGCCATTTCGCGGGGGCAAATCTCTACCATCGCTACCGCTCTTTCGGATTGGAGTTCCTCACCCGCGTCCATCAGAAGCTCAAGGTCTCGTGGCTGCCGCGCCTGGTCTCCTACAATGCCGATGACTTTGTGACGGACCTCCTGATCGGCGGGCCCTATCGCCGGGAAGACCCGACGCTCCCGAAGAAGATCATGGTCCGATTGATCCGGGCGGTCGTCCGCATCCGGGGCAGACGCGAGGTCCTGTGGCTGGCCACCTCGCTCCTGGATGCGCAACGCTATCCGGCCCGGGAGATCGTCGAACTCTACGCGCGGCGCTGGAAGATCGAAACGCTCTTTCGTCAGGTGAAGATCAACCTGTCCGCGGATGTCCTGCGCAGCAAGACCCCCGACGGCGTCCGAAAAGAGATCATCGGTCGCCTGATGGCCGTCAACGTCGTCCGGATGATCATCCTCGAGGCGGCGATCGAGCACGACGTGGACCCCCTGCGCATCAGCTTCGTGCACGCGACTCGCGCCGTCCTTGCCTTCGCCCCCGCGCTGGCCACCGAGCCCCTCTGGAAACTGCCGGCGATCTATCACGCCATGCTCCAGGAGATCGCCTCCCATGTCGTCCCGGAAAGACCCGGAAGAACCGAGCCCAGAGCCGTCACCAGAGAGCGCAAACACTATCCACATCTACGCACCACCAGACGCGCTTGGAGACTGGCAAATGTCGCTTAAGGTACCGCCATTCGGGACTGACCCCCTTCCCCTGGCTTGACTAATCACTATAAAGGACTATAATAGCCCCATGCTGGACAATGCGGGCCAAGGATGGACTACAATGACCGACGAGCATGACGGCTTCCCTTCTCACGAGGTTATGACCCTGCGGGAGGTCGCCGACTACCTCCAACTCGCGGAGAAGTCGGTCCTCCGGATGGCCCAGGCCGGCAGGATCCCGGCCGCCAAGGTCGCTAGCCAATGGCGCTTCATGCGCTCCATCATCAAGGACTGGCTCGCATCCCAGATGGAATTCCTCCCCTCCGCCGAGCACGCCCCAGCCCATCCTCTTGCCGCCCCTGAAGCCCTTCCCCCCCTAAGCCGCCTCCTTCGCTCCGATCTCATGGCCCTGGCCGTCCCCCCCGGCACCAAG
>JAZDKG010000149.1:0-2783 GCA_043803205.1 Planctomycetota bacterium | reverse complement strand
GGTCGGAAAGGCGATCCGCGAGAGCAAGCACTGGTACTACCTCGACGACGGGGTGTACGGGGCGCTGAGCGGGCTCATTTTCGACCACGCGAAGTACCAGTTCAAGGTCCTGAAGGCGGGGCGCCGCCAGCTCTCGACGCTCGCGGGGCCGACCTGCGACAGCTTGGACATCATCGCGCGGGGGGAGGATTTTCCCGAGCTCGAGATCGGAGACATCGTCTACGCCGAGAATACCGGCGCCTACAGCGTCGCGAGCGCCACGAACTTCAACGGCATCCCGCCCGCGCGGGTCGTGATGGTGAAGTGACCGTGTGAGCATCACCCCCACCCTAACCCTCCCCCTTCAAGAGGGGGAGGGGAGTTTGGGACGGCTCCCGCTTTGGGATGGGGATGGTACTGTGGGGTCGCGCACACGCGTTGAAAAATGATCCAAATGAATGACGGAAAGGAACCGCCGACATGAAACGCACCCACCGCATGGCCGAGAACAAAGCCGAGCTCCCCGACTGGATGCGGGGCAAGAAGTGCCCCCACAAGTCGCGCTACCTTTCGGGCAAGAGGATCATGCCGAAGGGGATCACCGGGAAGGAGAAGCTCGAGGACCTGATGCGGGAGACGTTCCTCGCCTACAACTCCGCCCGCCTGATGGAGGGCTGCCGGCTCTACGCTCAGAAGATGCTCGAGCCCGACGTGACGGTGGGGATGAGCCTCGCGGGGGCACTTACCCCGGCGGGGCTGGGGTGCTCCTGCGTCGTGCCGCTCATCAAGGCCGGCTTCGTGGACTGGATCGTCGCCACCGGCGCGAACCTCTACCACGACCTGCACTTCGCCTTCAACCTGCCGCTCCACGCCGGGAGCCACCTGGTCGACGACGCCGATCTCCGCAAGAACGACGTGGTCCGCATCTACGACGTCCTCCTCGGCTACACCGACTGCCTGATGGCGACCGACAAGATCCTTCGGGGCATCCTCGTACAGCCGGAGTTCCAGCGCGAGATGGGCACCGGCGAACTGCACCACCTGATCGGGCGGTACGCGGCCGAGTGGGAGCGGAAGGCGGGATTACAAAATGTCTCCGTCCTCGCCGCCGCCTACCGCGCGGGCGTCCCCGTCTACACCTCCTCCCCCGGGGATTCCACCATCGGGATGAACGCCGCGGGCGTCGAGCTCCGCGGGAACAAGCTCCGCGTCAACCCCTCCATCGACGTGAACGAGACGACCTCCTTCGTGCTGGCCGCGAAGCGCTCCGGGGGGAAGAGCGCCGTCGTGCTCATGGGCGGGGGGAGCCCCAAGAACTTCATGCTCCAGACCGAGCCGCAGATCCAGGAGGTGCTCCGCATCAAGGAGGTGGGGCAGGACTATTTCTTCCAGGTGACCGACGCTCGGCCGGACACCGGCGGCCTCTCGGGGGCGACGCCCCACGAGGCGGTGAGCTGGGGAAAGGTGGACCCGAGCCGGCTCCCGGACGCCGTCGTCTGCTACACGGACACGACGATCGCTCTCCCCATCCTGACGCACTACGCCCTTGCGAGCCGCCCGAAGCGGAAGCTCCGCCGGCTCTACGACACAAGGGCCGCCCTGATGGAATCGCTCGTGCGGGAGTATTTTGCACATAACAAATAGATCCCAAATCCCAAATCCCGAAATAGGGGATAAGAAATAGAGTAAAAGGGCGGATCGGGCCTTGCCTTGCGTAGTCCTGCAGGTTGGGATTTGATCTGTGTTGGGGTTTTGGATTTACCGCTAATTTGCCACGCAAATTAGCTGTTGACACCCCACGGGGATGAGATACACTACCCCCGTACAGTGGACGGGCTTAGAAGTCTTGAACCGCAAGGTGAAGATGTCTAAACCTTGTGGTTTTTCAGTATACGGCCTTGTCGCCGGTACAGCAAACAGCAAAAAGGAGGCGTGAACGCCATGCCGAAGGGCAAAGTAAAGTGGTTCAGCAATCAGAAGGGGTACGGCTTCATCACTTCCGAGACGGGCGGTGACGTGTTCGTGCACCACACCTCGATCCAGGGCGAAGGGTATAAGAGCCTTGAGGAGGGTCAGGAAGTCGAGTTCGAGATCGAGAAAGGCCCCAAGGGCGACAAAGCCACCCGCGTAGTCCCCCTGTAATTCTTCCCCGTGGATGGGCTCGGCATGCTATGCCGGGCCCCATCCCTTTTCGGAGTGCCCTCTCACGCCGGTCCCGCGGGAATTCGACGCGCACCGGCTTCTTTTTTATACCCATAACGCCGCGCCGCCGCTCGCGCGGGGAACGTATCCATGACACCCGCAGACAGAATACGCAACCTGGCGATCATCGCCCACATCGACCACGGCAAGACCACGCTGATCGACTCGATCTTCCGCGCCGCGCACGTCTTCCGTTCGAACGCCCGGGTCGAGGAGCGGGTAATGGACAACAACGAGATCGAGAAGGAGCGCGGCATCACCATCCGCGCCAAGCACTGCACGGTGGAGTGGAACGGGTACCTGATCAACATCGTGGACACCCCCGGCCACGCGGACTTCTCCGGCGAGGTGGAGCGCGTCCTCTCCATGGTCGACGGGGTGCTGCTCCTCGTCGACGCCATCGAGGGCCCGATGCCCCAGACGCGCTACGTGCTCATGCGGGCGCTCAGGCTTGGCCTGCAGGTCGTGGTGATCATCAACAAGGTGGACCGCCCCCAGGCGGACACGCTCCGCGCGCTCAACAAGACCTTCGACCTGTTCGTCGAGCTCGGGGCCAACGACGCGCAGGCGGACTTCCCGGTGCTCTACGGCTCGGGGCTCGA
>JAZDKG010000148.1:0-5224 GCA_043803205.1 Planctomycetota bacterium | reverse complement strand
TCCTCCGTGTGGATCATACCCCCATCGCCGCGCCCCCGCCTCCGTCTCCTCCAGCCCCGTCGGACGTATCTTGTCGTACCTCGGTTCGCGCCGCACCTGCTGAGGCAGCCCCAGGCGCACCGATACCCGGTTCTCCGGGTGTGGCCCGCCCGTCGGCATCGACAGCGCCAATAGCTTCCCCTCAAACTCTGTCCCCTCCAACCCCGGCATCACCGAGGGCCACAGCCCGAAGAGCGTCACGAGGCCGTTCTTCCGCGTCCCGTTGAGCTCGAGCAGTCCCACCTCAGGCCGCTCCCAGTGAATCCCGTCCGCGCTCTCGGCGTACGCCACCACATCGGGATTGCTCGGACGCTCGCCGGGAAGAGTCATCATCGTCATGTACCACATCCGGAACCGTCCGTCGTGATACAGCACCGACTGCCCCACCTGGATCCCCCCCTTCTCCCAAGCGTGTTCCTGGACCATGATCGGGCCTTCGCGCTTCTTCGCGGGATGAAATCGCCGCAGGATTCGCTGCGCGTCCCGCACCTCCCGCACGTCCAGGAAAACATATTTCTTGCGGGAAGCCCCTCTCATCAGGTCTGCTCCTTATGATCTCTCAGAACTCCGCCGGGCTCTCACCACGGCGCCACGACCGGCACGTTCGGAGGCTCCGCGCGCAGCACCGCCTCGAAAAGCTCCCGCAGCATCTCCTCCCGCAAGTTCGCGTACCCGGCGTCGTGGAAGAGATTGCGATGCTCGTGCCCGTCCGCCGCTAGATCGTAAAGCTCCCCGTCGCGCTGGTTGTAAAAATACGAAATCCTCGCGTCCTTGCGGTAGAGCGTGTGATGATAGTACTGGGGTCCGTCCTTCGACCACCCGCTCTCCAGCGCCCCCTCCCTGGGCTCGCCGCCCTCCCCCCGACACAGCGGCGCAAACGAGACTCCCTGGACGCCGCTCGGTACCGGCACCCCCAGGAGCTCCAGCGCCGTCGGCATCACATCGATGTTGCTAATCACCGCGTCGTAAGCGGCGCTCCCGAGCTCCGGATCGAAGAGCACGAACGGAAGATGCAGGAGACTTCGGCACGGGTAGGGACCCTTGAAAAGAAAATAGTGATCCCCGAGGAGATCCCCGTGGTCCGCCGTGAAGATCACAACCGTCTCGTCCGCAAGTCCGCTCGCCTCAAGCTGCGCCAGCACCTTCCCGATGCACTCGTCCATGAGCGTCACCATCCCGCAGGTGTTCCCCAGCACCATGCGCAGCACCTCATCCGTGAGCGCCGGCGGGCGGTGCGCCCCCCCATCCATCGGATGCTGCTTATCCCGCATCGCTCGTCGGTAGTGCTCGGGCTTCCCGTCGTTCTCCCCGGGCACCCGATAGGGCCCTGGGAACTCCGTCCCCTCGAACATCTCCGCGTACCGAGCGGGAGGAGTGAAAGGATGGTGCGGGTCCGGGAAGGAAACAAAAAGAAAGAACGGCTCCTCCCCGCGCGTCTTCAGGAACTCGACCGCCCTCCGGGCCACCCAGGTCGAATGGTGCGCCTCCACGGGAAGGCGCGAGCGGTAGCACTGCAGCTCCGGGCACTTGGGCCCATCCGCGTTGCGCGGCCCCAGGAGCTTCCCCACCTCGGGGAAGTTCCTCCGCACCCAGCGTCCGTAATGCCCCCCCTGCCGGTAGGCGGACTCCCCGTGCCCAAGCGCCAGCTCCAGCCGTTCGAATCCATAGTACGGCCCGTCCCAAGCGTCAAGGCGCCCCGACTCTTGGAGCGCGAACGACTCTTCGTACCCCAGCTCCGCGGGAGCCCCCCAGGGCTCAAGATGCATCTTCCCCACCGCGTGCGTCACGTACCCCGCTTCCGCCAAGGTCTGCGCTAAGGTCACCTCCGTGCGCGGCAACGCGATCCCGTTGTCAATCACCCGGTGCGCCTGGAGATAGCGTCCGGTCATTAGCGAAGCCCGGCTCGGCATGCACACCAGGTTCGTCGCGTAGTGGTTATCGAAGCGGATCCCACGCGCCGCTAGGGCGTCTATGTTCGCCGTCCTCGCCGCTAGGTTCCCGTAGCACCCCAAGGCGTCGCGCCGAATCTGGTCGCAGTAGAAAAGGACGAGGTTCTTCTTCGCCATCCGCTCCTCCCCCTCTACTCCCTCGCCCCCGATTTCCGTGTGCCGACCGACACCAGCCGGGCCGCGTCCGGATTGCACTCCCTCTCCCGCCGGTTCCACGCCTCAACGGCGCCGCACCGGGCGAGCTCCTCTTGCCAGGTTAGCGACCCGTCCCCACAGCGCGCTAGGAGACGGTCCAACTCCTCGTCCATGCGCTTGCGAAGGTCCTCCGCCCTGGGAAGTTCCACGAGGTTGCGAAGCTGGTATGGATCCGCCGCGTTGTCATAGAGGACCCATGGCGAGCGATCCTCCCACCGCGCGTATGTGTGCTGCTCCGTCCGCACTCCGCGCCAGCCTCGGTCAACTCCCTCCTCCGTCACGCTGTCCACCGGCACGGGGATACCGACGAGGAGCGATCTCCGCGCGGGCGCCTGGCCGAGCACGGCGGGCGCGACGCTCGAGCCGTCCAGCCCCTCGGGCGACGCCCGCCCCAAGAGATCCAATAACGTCGGCATGAGATCCACCATGCCCGTCAGCACCCGCGTCTTTAGCCCCGACGCGAGCCGGCCCGGCGCGCGTATTACAAGCGGAACCCGGATCGACTCCTCCCACGGCTGCTGCTTTCGGATGCGACCGTGAGACCAGTGCATTCCCCCATGGTCGGAGGTGAAGACGACGATTGTATTCTCCGCCAATCCCAGGCGCGCAAGCGCGTCGAGGAGCCGCCCGAGGTTGTGGTCGAGCGCCGTGATCGCGGCATAGTAGCAGGCCAATGACTCGCGAATGCGCTCTTCCATCTCGCCGTCGAGGCGCGTCCGGCATCCTTCCGTAGGCTCCCAGGGCGGAACAGCCACCGACAGCGTGTACCGATCGGTCCTGTCCGGGCGAACGTTTGGCGAAAGTGTGATCTTCCCCGGATCGTACATCCGCCGATACTCATCGGGCACCAGCTCCAGCGGTCCGTGGGGCGGCCCCCAGGAGAGAACCAGCGCGAAGGGCTCCCCCCGCTTGCGCTCCATGAATTCGATCGCGAGATCCGTCTGCCCGTCAGGCTCGTAGCCCCCGATGCGCCTGACCTCGGGCGTATCCGCGTAGTATCTCCCGTTGAAGTAATCGTGATGGCAGTTCCACACCGCCCACGTGTCGTCGAAGCCCAAACGTCGCGGTCCCGGAGGCGTGAAAACGTCCCTCGGCAACCCGTCCAGATGCCACTTGCCGATGTACCCCGTCGCATATCCCGCGTCGCGCAGCACCGTCCCTAAGGTCGGCAGGTCCGTTCGTATGGGCATGTCGTTTGCCAAGGCGCAATGCCGGTGCGCGTGTACGCCCGTGAGGAGCGATCCGCGACTCGGCGTGCACACCGGGCAGTTGGCGATCGCGTTCGTGAAAGATACGCCTTCACGAGCCAAGCGGTCCGTGTGGGGCGTCAGGACGTCACCGTTCCCCACGTGTCCCATGTCGCCCCCGCGCATCTCGTCGGCTAGCACCAGGAGCAGGTTTCTCGGCGGTCTTGCCATTGATCGATCTCTCTCATCACCATGCGCGTCGCGCGGCTTCCCTGAGCAGAGTCACGTATCGCTTCATGTTGCCGAGCGACACCTTGTCGCTGATCGGGAAATGCGCGTCCCCGCTCGGAATGGCGCGCCCGTGGCCGAAGAGAACCCCGGCCTTCCGGCGGACCTCCGCTTTGAGCCGTTCCGGGCTCCCCTCGAGCGCCCGCCTGTCGATCCCCCCTATGAGCGCGATATCCCGATGATCCCTGCACAGCCTTTCGATGTCCGTCGCCGCGTCCAGCGGCAAGAGCCCGTTCGCCCCGATCTCCTTCCACTCGGACGCCAGCCTCCCCACGTCCCCTCCCGAGTGAATGAACACAAAACGCACACCCGCCTCCCGACACACCCCCGCTAAGCGCGCCAAGCCCGGAAGCGCGAACCGACGATACATCTCCGGCGACATGAACTCCCCGTGTCCGCTCGCCGCCGAACCCTCGTTCAGCGCTAGCGCGTCGGGAACCCGTTTCTCGAAGATCGCCGCCAACTGCGTCTCCAGGAAGTACGTGACGTACTCGTAGATCTCCTCCACCAGCGACGGCTCGTCGTAGAGCATGAGCGCGGTTGCCGCTAGGCCCGCGGTTCGGACAAGCCAGTAACCGGGCGTCATGACGTAGATCAGTGTCGCGAATCCGTCCGTTGGATCGAACGACGCCGAGAGCCCGATGTTCGCCCTTGTGGACTGCCTTTCCCCTTCCACGAAACCCCGCCGCGCCTCGATACGCCCCGGACTTCTCGGGTCCAATCGCGTTTGCAGGAAGCGCCAGCTCTCCCGGTCCCGCAGACAAAAAATGATAGGCTCCTCCTGACATTCGGTCGCGTTCCCCGGAATCATGATGTGCTTGAACCGCCGGTAACGCCCGCCCCCTTCCATGTCGATGAGGAGGCTTTCCCCTTCGTCCCTCACCACCCGCTCCGCTAAAGGCGGATCGGGCCACGGGCTGACGCTCGTGGAAGCGATCCGCTCAAGCCCCAGGTGCTCGTACGGGTCCGCATCCGCCGCGAGCCCCTCCTTCCGCCACCGGTCCACCGCCGTGCTCCACAAGCCGCTCTCCCACAGGAACGGCTCATCCGCCGTCTCTCCCGACAACTGCCGAAGAAACCTCTCCCTCGGGAGCATCGCCTAGCGCTCCTCGTCCCTGACGGCCCTGCGGGACCGACCTCATTCCGGAGCGGGCCCCACCTTCGTTCCCTGCACCGTCACCCGTCCCCCGGCGCGCTTCACGATCTGGGCCACCCTCTCGACGAACCGTTGCGGTACTCCGACGGCGCTCTCGATCGTCACCGTGGTCTCGCCCGTCCGCGAAATCTCCTGCGCAAGCCTGCTTCGAAGCGACTCAAGGGCGGTCAGGGAACCGTTCATGAAAAGCCGCTCGTTCTCGTCGATCCGGATCACAAGAGGCGGGTTCTCCGTCGGCGCCACCGTCACCCGCAGCCCCGGCTTCTCCATGTCGCCCATGCCGCTCTCATCGTAGACCGGCTTCTCGCCAAAATAGGTCAGCGTCTGGTGGATCGGCGCGAACATGTTCGCCGTGACTTTGCGCCCCAGCGCCTTCGCCACGTCCGTGAGATTCACCAGGAACCGGTTGT
>JAZDKG010000147.1:0-3014 GCA_043803205.1 Planctomycetota bacterium | reverse complement strand
GAGCGACAGGACGGCCAAGTAGAAAAGGCAGAGCGCCGCCCCGACGAGCGTGTATTGGATCGTGTGAATGCGCAGCGCCGAGAGGGCCTCGAAGAGAAAGAACGCGGCGAAAATGAGCGCGATGAAGAGCGCCCCGTGCTTCGCGGAGCGTTCCACCATGCGGTAGGCGTCAACGAGGGCGAGAAAATCGACGCCGAAGAGGGACGGGTTGATCGCGTCGGCGGCGAAGGCGCGGTCCTTGGCTTGGTCGGTGCTCTGCTGCGAATAGCCTCGCCCGTACCAGGAGACCTCCCACGAGGCATCGAAACCTTCGCTGCTCACTTTGCGCTCCGCGGGAAGGAAGGCGCCACGGAAGCTCGGGTCAGGCCAGGTCGACGTCAGCTTCACGCGATTCCGCCGGCCGACAGGGGCGAAGCTCATTCCCCCGCTCCCCTTGACATCGAGGGTCATCCGGAAGGTCAGATCGGCGCGCAGCTCTTGAACGGCGGGGACGCGCGCGGTGATTCCGGAGGGATATCCGTTCAGGCGGCAGCCGGGGGCGAACTCCGAGGTTTGTCCGCCCATGGTGATCGCGAGGACATTTCCGGTGCCTCGCAGGTCGCTCACGGCGAGGGTGACGACGGCGCTCTCCCACTGCACGCTGTCTTCTTGGATGCCCAGCTCGGCGAAATCCGGTGGGGGGAATCGGCCGGAGAGATCGAGTGTTCCCTTGTATACGACGGCATCGTAGATTCCCCGGTGCAGTTTGGTCGGGGTGACAGCGCCATCGATGAGGAGCTCGTCGGGGAGGAAGAAGGCGTTGGCGACGCGCGCGTCTTCGACTTCGATCCTCTCGAGCTTGCCATTGACGGTTTGTTCCTTCCAGGTCTTGACCTTGTACTGGTACGGAATGACCAGGACGGGGCCTACGACAGTTTGCTCGCGGCCCCAGGATGAAGTGATATCGGCGACCGCCTGATTGCGGCGGCCCATGCGTTCGCGGAGGAGGGAGCGGATCATGGCGAGGGGGATCAAGAGCACGAGGACGAGGAAGAGCACCCACGCCAGCTTGAACGTGAGGGCATGCTTCTTCAGAAACGGGATTGGAGGGCCTGTCGGTGTTGCGTCCATGAGTCTCTTCCTTTGCGAATGGGGGCGCGGGGCGTGTGGGTGTGGCGCAGGGGCTGCGGAGCAAGATGCGCCTCGGCTTTACTAAACGCTATCTTCCAGCCGTGTGCGCTCGAATCAAGCGGCTTGCGCAAGCGATTCTTGGGGTGTGGTCGGGAGGGGGCATGTCGCGCGAAAGAAGCATTCAGCGATCAGCTATCAGCGGTCAGCTCTTGGCTTGAAAAGCTGAAGGCTGAAAGCCATGAGCTATAAGCTGTCAGCTATCAGCGGTCAGCGGGGGGAGAGGAGGGGACAAGGGACGGGGGATCAGCGGGAGACCTGGTAGATGATGGGGCGGTAGCGGGGTGGCGGGATAGGTTTGCCTTCCTCGCGGGCGGCGGCGAGCCAGGCTTCTTTGGCGCGCTCGACTTCGGCGAGGGCCTGTTCGGGGGTGCTTCCGAAGGCGGAGCAGGAGTCAAGGTCCGGGATGTCGGCGATGTAGCCGCCGTCCTCGTCGCTATAGAAGATGTTGATGTGGTAGTCGCTCACGGTTGGTCCTCCAACGTCAGATTATAGCGCTCCACGAGGCGAAGAAACTGGCGAATCTGATACGGTTTGGCCTGTCCGGCAACCTCCTGGAGATTGACGAGTTCCGGGACGCCGGGGTGCGAGAAGATGTGGTGACTGCCGCTGGTTCGCGATAGATGGAAGCCGAAGCGCTCGACGAGGGCGGTCATGTCGCGGAAGGAGACGTTTTGCAGTACGCCGCCGGCAAGCCGGGCAAGAAGCTTTTCGGGCTTCACGGGTTTGGCTCCGGAGCTGGGGCCGGGGTAAGGACGGGGCGGCGGATGTGCTCGCTTACTTCGATGATGATGTTGTCGGGCTTGTCGGAGTCCTTCGATGGGAGGGATTGTGGGCACGGAAAGACGGAATGTCAAGTCGCGGCCGGGAAGGGGGTCGGGAGGGGCGGCAAAGGAGAAGGACCCTCTCTTGTCCCGCGGAGGCGGGACTACGGGGGGCAAGAGGGTTTTCGCTTGACTTTGGTGGTACTGGAGGAAGGATACGAGGGAGGATGAGGGGAGAATGACGAAGCACGAATGACGAATGACGGAAGGGGAGGCGGAGGGGGAGATGGAACCGCCGATGGACGCAGATGGACGCGGATGAAAACGGGGGCGAAAAGAGAAAGAAGTTCATCCGCAGATTTCGCAGATTACGCAGATTTGGGAGGGAAGAGACGAACCGCCGATGGACGCCGATGAAGAGGGGGGAGGCGAACAGGAGAGGGGGCAAGAGGAGGTCGGGGGTTTTTGAGGGAGTGGGTGGTTGCCTCTACTTGAGGTGCGGGGAATCCGGAAGGTGTACGGCAAGCGGGCCGTTGTGGACAACGTAGATTTCTACGTTGAGCCGGGGGAGATCGTGGGTTTATTGGGGCCGAACGGGGCGGGGAAGACGACGAGTTTCCGGATCACGATCGGGATGATAGCGTCGAACGGGGGGGCGGTGTATTTCAACGGCGAGAACGTGACGCACATGCCGATGTACCAGCGGGCGCGGCGGGGGATGGGGTATTTAGCGCAGGAGCCGAGCGTGTTTCGGAGGCTGACGGTGGAGGAGAATCTCCTAGCGATCCTGGAGACGATGAAGCTCCCGAGGCAGCAGAGGGTCAACCGGGCGAGGGGTCTCCTTGCGGAGCTGGAGCTGAGCCGGAAGGCGCACCAGAGGGCGGACACGCTGTCGGGGGGAGAGCGCAGGAGGCTTGAGATCACGCGGTCGCTCGTGACGAATCCGTCGCTCTTGCTCTTGGACGAGCCTTTCAGCGGGATCGACCCGAAGGCGGTGGCGGAGATCCAGGGGATCGTCGAGGGTTTGCGGGAGCGGGGGATCGGGATCCTGCTCACGGACCACAACGTGCGGGATACCTTGGC
>JAZDKG010000146.1:0-4306 GCA_043803205.1 Planctomycetota bacterium | reverse complement strand
GGCGGTGGGGGTGGGGGTGATGGTCGGGGTGCGCGTCATGGTGGGGGTGCGGGTGATCGTCGGCGTGCGGGTGATGGTCGGCGTGGGCGTCGGGCCGGTGGGGGTGATGGTGGGGGTGGCGCCGCTGAACGCATATACTCTGTAGTCGTTCGAGCCGATGAACACTCTCCCATCCAGACCGATGGCGGGCGAGGAGTACATGTCTCCCGCGGTGACGTACGTCCAGACAAGCGCGCCGCCGGGCGTCAGGCAGAAGCAGATGCCGGTCGAGTCTCCCGCCCCGAAATACACGTAGCCGGACCCGTCTATCGCCGGGGCCGTCTCCACGTAGTTGGCGGTGGCATAGCTCCATGCGAGCGCGCCGTTGGAACCGAGCGCGTACAGGTTTGAGTCCTCCGATCCGATGAAGACCGACCCCGAGGGGCCGAGGGCGGGGGACGAGCGGTAGATCCAGTCGCCGGTTGCATACGACCACCGCAGCGCCCCCACGGAGGAGATGCAGTAGAGGCGGTTGTTGCTCGAGCCCGCGTAGACGGAGCCGCCGCCGTCGACGGCCGCCGAGGAGTACACGGCGCCGCCGAGCCGGTACGACCAGCACAGGGAGCCGGATGGGCGCACCGAGAAGAGCCGCGAGGAGCTTGTGCCCATGCACACGTCCCCCGTGAGGGGGGACAGTGCGGGGGAGCCGTAGTAGGTGTACCCGACGTTGTAGCTCCAGGCGAAGGCCCCGCTGCGTGCGAGGGCGTACAGGTACTGGTCGTAGGAGCCGAAATAGACCCTCTCGTCGTCGGACACCGTGGGGGATCCGTAGAGCATTCCTCCGGTGGCATAACTCCACGCGAACACGGCCGCGCTGTCCACGGCGAAGAGCGTCGACGAGGATCCCCCGGCCACGTACACCCTTCCGTAGCGATCCCACGCGGGGGCGCCCCTCACGTAGGAACCGGTCCGGTATGACCAGTGGAGCGAGCCGTCCGTCCGGATCGCTTGCAGGTTGCCGTTGTAGGCGTTCGCGTACATCCGGCCGTCGCAGTCCACTATGGGCGACGAGTAGAGCGAGCCCCCGAACGAATAGCTCCAGTCGAGCGACCCGGTGGGCGATCCGCCGTTGCCGGTCGAGCCCGTGTGCGCGGGATCGCAGTGGAACATCGGCCACGCGCCCTCCGGCAAGCCCGTGGGGGTGATGGTCGGTGTGGGCGTGATGGTCGGCGTGAGCGTTATGGTCGGTGTGGGCGTGATGGTGGCGGTGATGGTCGGCGTGGCAGTGATGGTCGGCGTGGCAGTGATGGTAGGCGTGGCAGTGATGGTCGGCGTCGGCGTGATGGTCGGAGACGGGGTGACGGTGGGGGTGATGGTCGGCGTGCGGGTGGGGCCCGTGTCGTCGTCAACCGCGTGGTTGACGAGGTTCGCGTCCGTGATGCCGGTCCCGCTCACCGTGTAGGTGAGGCCGTCCGTCGTCACCAGGATGTGGCTGTTCGTCGTGTGGCATTCCGGGTACATATCCTCCGCGGCCCAGTCGGGATCCCCGACGTCGCCGGGATCCACCCGCAGGATTGTCTGCCGGCTGGCCCCCGTCTCCACGACGGCGTCGAGGTTTGTCACGGTCCCCTGGCGGGGATGCCCGTAGCCGTTGTTCCAGCAGGAGATGAGGGCGACCTCGGGATTGAGGTTCCCCAGGAACTCCAACGAGCTGGACGATTCCGACCCGTGGTGGTCCACGAGCATCACGTCGACGTTCCGCACGGGGTCCATGTCCATGATGACGTCGTCCACGGCCTTCTCGGTCTTGTCCTCCGCGTCGCTCCCGATATACATGTCGAAACCGACGTAGGTGAGGAGGGCGGTGATGCTCTTGTTGTTCTCCGAAACCCCCGTGGTCAGGCTGGGCATTCCGTAGACATAGATCGTCGAGTCGGTGTCCGGCGACCCCATGGAGAGGAAGGTGAGAGTGGCGCCGCTGCCGAGGTCGATCGTCCCGCCGACGGATGCGGTGACCCGCTGCCCGGGGGTTCCGGTGACAAGGGAGAGGTAATTCGAATCGATCGCGTCCCCGTCGTGCTGGATGGTCCCGCCGCGGTCATAGAAGGTCCCGAATTTCGAGGCGCCTCCCAGGAGTGTGCTCAGGTAGGAAAGCCCACTGACGTGGTCGCTGTCGTAGTGCCCGGCGACGACGTAGTCGATGGTGGTGATGCCCTGGGAGGAAAGGATGCCGTATACCTGGGAGGCGAACCCGGAGGTCCTCCCCGCGTCGTAGAGGACGACCTTCCCGTTGGGGCCCCTGATCAGCGTCGCAGTGCCGGACGCGCCGTTGCCCCAGACCTCCCAGATGTAGAGGTCATGGGCGGCGAGGGCGGTGCCCGCCGCCGCAAGGGTGCAGAGGCCGAGGCAGAAAACGACGGCCCGACGGATCACCTGTATTCCGGCATCGCCCATTCGTGCGCCATCCATAGTGCCGCAAGTATCCCACGACCCGGGGTGTGAATTGTCACGGAATTGTAAAATTACATCCCCCCCGCGTGGCCTCCGGGAGGCCGCACGGCGCGTGTCCCGGTCCTCGTACGCGATGCCGCGACATCTTGCCAACGTAGCACGGCCGGGGGGGGAAGTCAAAGCCGGGCAGGTTTCACCGCAGGAGGTCGAGGTACCAGGCGATGCAGCGCTCCCCCCAGAGGAACGCGATGAGGGCGCCGATGCAGAGGAACGGTCCGAACGGGAGCTTCGACTTGAGCTCGGCCCGCTTCATGCCGATGAGCAGGAGGCCCGTGACGGAGCCGATGAGCGAGGCGAAAAAGGTCGTGAGGAGCACGAGGACGGGGCCGAGGATCGCCCCGAAATAGGCCATCAGCTTGACGTCGCCGAAGCCCATCGCCTCCTCGCCGTAGATCTTCCCGCTCACGGCGCGGATGAGCCAGAAGAGCCCCCCCCCGACCGCGATGCCGACGGCCGCGCTGACGAGGGACCGGGCCGACGCGGCCGGGAGGACGGGCACCCACGACGCCACGGCGCTGATGGCGTCGCCGAGGAACGGCGTTTCGACCGAGGAGGATTGAAGCGCGGGGCACGCGAGGCTCGCCGCGAGGCCGAACGCGATCCCTCCGAGACTGATCTCGTCGGGGATGATCTGGTGCTCGAGGTCCACGAAGACGACCACGATCAGGCTCGAGGCGAAGATGAGGGCGACGACGAGCATGCCGGGGGCGTGGGCGCAGGCGAGTAAGATGCCGAGGAACACGAGCGCCGTGAGGAGCTCGACGGCGAGGTAGCGCGGGGAGATGGGGCCCCCGCAGGACCGGCAGCGCCCGCGGAGAGCGAGCCAGGAGAGGATCGGCACGTTGTCGTAGGGCTTGACCGGCGCGCCGCAGCGAGGGCAGTGCGACGGGGGGAAGATGATCGACTCCTCGCGCGGGAGCCGGTGGATGCAGACGTTCAGAAAGCTCCCGACGATGGCGCCGAGAGCGAAGACAAAGAGAGAGAGCATAGGAGCTATCGAGCGATCAGAACCGGGGCGCCGCGGTCCGTTTCTTCTGGCGGCGCCGCCAGAGGATCCGGTTCAGCGCGTTCAGGTACGCCTTGGCGCTCGCCTCGATGACATCGGTGCTGGTCCCGCGGCCGAGCTCGGTGTAGGGGCCGTGCGAGACCTTGACGGTGACCTCGCCGAGCGCGTCGGTGCCGCCGGTGACGGCGCGCAGGGAGTAGTCGGCGAGCCTCCCCTCGATCCCCGTGATGCGCCTGATGGTCTGCAGCGCCGCGTCCACGGGGCCGTCCCCGCACGCGGCGTCCTGGAGGAGCTTCTCCCCGTGCCGGAGCCTGATGGTCGCGGTCGGCAGGGTGCGGTTTCCGCTTGAGATGCTGATGTAGTCCAGGCGGAACTCCTCGGGGATCGCGGAGATCTGGTCCTCAATCAGGGCGACGAGGTCGTCGTCGAAGACGAGTTTCTTCTTGTCGGCGAGCTCCTTGAACCCGCGGAAGGCCCGCTCGAGCTCCTTCGGGGCGAGGTTGTGGCCGAGCTGCTTCAGCCGCTCACGGAAGGCGTGGCTCCCGGAGTGCTTGCCCATCACCATCGAGGTGCCCCGCCAGCCGACCGATTCGGGGGTCATGATCTCGTAGGTCCGGCGCTCCTTCAGCATGCCGTCCTGGTGGATCCCCGCCTCGTGCGCGAACGCGTTGTCGCCGACGATCGCCTTGTTGGGCTGCACCGGTATCCCGGTGAGGCGGCTCACGAGGCGGCTCGTCTTCCATATCTGTCGGGTGTTGATCCCCGTGGAGACCCGGTAGATGCCGGGGCGGGTCCTGACCGCCATGACGA
>JAZDKG010000145.1:0-6437 GCA_043803205.1 Planctomycetota bacterium | reverse complement strand
GCAGTCTTGTCGTAATATGACGGACGCTGCACAGGCTACCCGTTTCAGGACTTCTGTGGTTAACTACAGAGACGCCCACCGTGGAAGGCAACGATCTTCCATCTAAGGCGCGTGAACTGAGAAAGATGGTCCAAGCACCTTATCTGGCGAGGAGGGAAGCGATGAAGCGGATGGTCGCTTTGTTGGCGATGGTTGTGTGCGGGGCGGCGGCGTTTGGCGAGGAGGATCCGGCGGGGAAGTGGATCACGAAGGAGTTCCACTTTAGCAGCGGGAGGGCGACGGAAGGGCGCATGTACATATCGGTCAACAAGGGCGCTGAAGGCTCGATCTGGATAGATCACGTGCGCTGCAGCAAGATCGCCTTCACCAGCGGCAGTTTCGAGGAGGGTCTGTGGAGCGAAGGGGAGAGGTGGGGGATATGGCGCCTTGACGAATCGAAAGCGTCGGACGGCGCCAAGTCCGCACGGGCGCTCTATACGCCTGACAAGAAGGACACGATGGCGCGGATGCAGCAGGGGATCAAGCTCCAGCCGGACACGCAGTACACGGTGAGTTTCGACGTGTTCTTGGGAGAAGATTTTGTCGGCCAACTGGGATGCTCCGTGTATGTCGACATCGGCGGCAAGCACACAGGCATCGGCGCCGCGGGAGCCGGGCGGACCACCGCCGCATCGGTCCCCAAACGCTATCCGGAGGCGGGGGAGGAGCCAAAGTGGCAGACGATGGTCCCGAACGGGATGCTCGATCTTCTCAAGAGCGATCTCTCGGGACCGCTGGGATGGACGAGCGAGACCGATCACGCCCGGGCGACGTGGGCGATCGACGGCGTGGACGGGGACGACCGGTGCCTGGTGGTCGACGTCGAGATCGGGGGGAGCGGGAAGTGGATGAGCGCCTCGTTCGCCGTCGATGCCGACACGGAGTATGCATTCTCGGCGCTCTTCCGCTACGACAACGAGCAGGCGGCGAGCATCTCCTATGCAAACGTCGTGGACGCGAAGAGCGGGGAAACGCTCTTTCAGAGGACGCTTCCGGCGTTTGCGAGCTGGCAGCGCGTCCGGGGGCTCTTCCGAACGAAGGGGGCGACCGAAGTCAGGGCGGAGCTCATCGGGCAGGGGGGACACGCGACGTGGTTCGACGAGGTTATGGTGCTGCCATCGGACGCTAGCGTGCATCCCCAAGCGCCGGAAGACGGAGTGGTGGCGGACAGAGCGCGTCCGGAGCTTCGCTGGTGGCACGAGAGCGGCGAGGAGGGGACCTACACGGTTCTGATCGGGAGCGATCCATGGATCATGAGGGACGTCCGACGTTACGAGGTCAAGGGCGCGACGGCGTTTACGCCGCCGACGGACCTTCCCGAGGGGACCTGGTTCTGGGTGGCGCTCCCCGAGACGAAGGAGCGCATCAATGAGTATGTGCATAGGTGCGTCGGGGAGATCCGGAGCTTTGCGATCGTGACCGATCGCGGCGAGAAGGCGGACACAACGCCCCCGCACCTCTATCGCGTGCGGCCGGCGCTGGACTCGACGGCTGATACGAGCTCGCCCACGATCACGCTCAAGTGGCTGGAGCGCGGGGGATCAGGGATCGACGCAGCGAGCGTCGGAATCGTTCTGGACGGTGAGGCGCCTTCGCGCAAGCCAACGATCGGCGAGGACGGCCTGGAACTCGCGGTCGGGGAGCTTTCCAAGGGGAGACATCGTGTGGTGGTGGACGTTGCCGACAACGCAGGCAACCGCTCGGAGGCGGTCTGGCAGTTCTACGTCGGCGAACGGGCGCCCAGCGTCGCGAAGCTTGACAAGAACGGGGTGATCCTCGTGAACGACCTCTATTTCTTTCCCGTCTTTCACTACGACTACCCGCTGCGCGACGTGAACATGGAGCGCGACAGCGATTACGTCGACGCGGGGTTCAACATGATCATCAACTGCTTCAACTTCGATTCCGCGCTCGAGTGGGGCATCAAGGGAATCCAGAGCACGGGCGGAAACGACGAGGGGAAGAGTGAGGAGGAACTGGCAACGCAGTTCAGCGAAGGGCTCGTGCGTTGTCATGGGGGCCTCGACCACCCGGCGTACGTCGGCATGTGGATGGACGAGGCGTGGAAGCCCGGGAATACGCTAGCGATCTTCAGGGCGTTCCGCAAGATCGATGGGGATCACCTGATGATGCCCGTCGGGAGCGGCGCGTGGCAGATCGCCCATCACCCGATCCAGATGATCGACGTGCTCTCGTACGATCACTACCCGATTGCGATGCACGTGGTCACGGACGTGATCGAGCAGTTCCGGATCCTGGACAAGATGCGGCTGCCGGGACAGGGGCTGCACTACTGGGGGCAGGCGCTCGATTGGCAGGTGATGGCGATCGCCGGCGAGAAGCTTGCCCGCTTCGATTACCAGAAGGACTTTGTGGAGAATCCGAAGTTAGCCGGGCACGTGTATCGTCCGACGCGGCGGGAGATGTTCGCATTAGCGGCTCTGGGGTGGATCTGCGGGGCGCAGAACGCGGGATGGTGGGGGCCGCCGGCGTGCAAGTTCCCCGACGTGCGCGAAGGATTGAAGGAATGCGGGCGGCGCGCAAGCTGGCTGGCTCAAGTCCTTAGGAGCGAACCCCCGCAGAAGCGCGCAACGTGTCGGTCGAGCGCGGATCACCGCGTCTGGCTTGCGGACAAGTATGCGCTCGTTGAGATCATGGAGCGGGAGTCTAGCGGGAGGCGCTACCTCATCGCGGTCAACGTCGGGGGCGTCCCCGCGGCGGCGACGTTCAGTGTTCCCGACTTAGCGGACGGGGCGCCTGTCAAGGTTCTCTGGGAAGATCGAGAGATCAGGTCGTCGCAGGGCGTGTTCCGGGACGTCATCCCGGGCGTCGGGGCGGCCATCTACGAGTGTCGGTAGGTGCGGGGAAGGAAGGGACAAGGGGCAAGGGATGAGGACAAGGGACGAGGGAGAAAAGAGGCGAGTGATGAGAAGATGCGGCGTTGGGGCGTTGTGGGCGCTATCGTTCCTAGCGGCTGCGGGGGCGTGTGTGGCCGCCGAGGGGAAGGCGTTTCAGGCGCTCTTGGCGCGGCAGAGGGATTTCGACGGGCGCTCGGACGCGGTCGAGGTTAAGCTGCTCGAGGAGGTGCGCGAGCAGAGGCAGGTGACGGCGACGGCGTGGGTCTACCCGCGCGTGCCGAAGGGGGCGGTGACGAACCGGGGGATCGTAACCGAGCCGTACCGGCTGTATCTAGGGATGGAGTCGAACTTCGAGGACGCGCGAGCGCTGGATGCGACAGGTCCGCTCGTGTGCACTCTCTATACGGCGGACGCGGAGGGTAAGTGGTCCAACAAGAGGGTGGTCTCGAAGGAGCGTCTTTCGCCTGACCGCTGGACGCACCTAGCGATGACGTATGACGGCAAGGCGATCCGGCTCTTCATCGACGGCGAGGAGGCGGGCGCCTTAGCGGAGACGGGGGCGCTCTCGAGCGACGCGCGAACGACGACGGCGGCGATAGGCTGTTACGCAAGCTGGTGGGAGAAGACGGATTTCTGGGCGGGCCTGCTGCGGGACGTTCGGCTGTACGGGGAAGCGCTTCCGGGGGAGGCGATCCGGGCGCTCGCGTCGAGGCGTCCGCCGCCGGTGGAAGGACGGGCCTTCCGCAGCGATGGGCCGCCGGTGTGGGTCTTGAACGGCGGCCTCGAGGGCGCGTACCGCGAGGACCGAACGTACAACGTGCCGCCTGGATGGACCGGATCGATCTGGGGCGGGGCGAAGGGACGGTGGCGGAAGGACGCGGAATATCCGCATTCGGGCGAGGCGGCGCTCAGGATGGAGTGCGACGAGATCCCTTCGGGAGGGATGAGCTTCTATCAGCCGGGGGCGCGGATCGCCTTGGTGCCGGGACGCACCTACGCCCTTTCAGCGTGGATGCGGAGCGATTTCGACGCGGACGTGGAGATGGGGATCAGGACGGACGGGCCCGCGTTCTCGAAGCGTTTCCAGACCGTGAGGCGCTGGCAGAAGTATACGATGCGCGCGACCTACACGGGGCTCACGTCGTCGGGGTTCATCATCTTCTATTACGGGTCGGGCCGGCCGGGGAATCTCGTGATCGACGATGTGGAGCTGACGGTCGAGGAAGAGGGAGAGGGAGGGGGATAGCCACAAAGACACCAAGGCGCAAACGGGGCACGAAGGGGGAAGACGGGATCAGACTCTATGGCGTTTGGACACGAGAGGCTCGCCGGCGAGGCCGTCGTCGAAGGTGCGCAGGGCGATCCGGAGCCAGAGGGCGACGAGCGCCCAGGCCATGACGTTGCCGACGATGAACATTCCGAGGGCCTCCATGTCGTAGTGCAGGAGGTAGTCGGCAGCGGCCAGGGCCAAGCCGAAGACATAGGCCGAGCAGGCTAGAAGACAGCTCAGGCGCCAGGCGCTCCATCGCCGCCGGGATGCTAGGAGGAGCGCGCCGGTCGCGAGGAGACCGGCGAGGAGGAAGACGACGGGCTTGGAGGCGCTGCGCAAAATGGAAGCGCCCATGGCGCTCACCCAGCCGAAGACGATCATCCAGATGCCGGAGGCGAAGAGGGAGAGCACGGCGTGGGAGGGGGTCTTGGCGTGGATGCTGAAGGTCATGCCGATGATCGCCGCAACGAGCGGTCCCAGGAGGAGGGTTTCCATCATGAACGCGGCGCCGACGCACTCGTCGAGATCGTCGAGATCGACGCCGACGGCGATGAGGGCGAAGACGGAGAGGAGGAGGACGGCCGCGAAGGAGAAGCGCAGGGCGCGGTAGAGCGCCTTGATCTTGGCCCAGAGGAAGCGCCGGGGAGGGGTTCCGGTGAGCAAGAGCGATTGGGCGGTGCGGCGGGCTTTTTCGCGCGAGAACACGGAGGCGCTGTAGAGATAGCTCTCCAGGATTAGCATCGCGATGCCGACGACGGCCATCATCATCAGGAATTCCTCTTCGTCGAGAAAATCGAACCTCGAGCGGTTGAACTCGATCGCGTAGCCGACGGAGAAGAGGGCGGCGACGGCGTAGACGACCCAGAGCCCGAAGCGCAGGACGCGGGTCGGGGGTCCCTTTTCCTGCCAGGAGAAGGGGTCTTCGTTGGGCTTGAGCGGTCGGCGGCGTCCGCGGAGGAAGCGTTTCAGTCGAAGCAAGCCTGAGAGGGGGCGGACGGAGCCGATGTGACGGGCGAAGGTGCGGGCGAAGAGCCAGGGGCTGGCGGCGAGGAGGAGGGCGCCGGCGCCCACGTGGATGCCGAAGCTCAAGAGGGCGAAGGCGCCGGTGGACATGCTCGAGGGGGTCGCGCCTTGGAGCACCATCGTCAAAGCGACGGGGGAGATGGCGGCGTCGAGGACTGGATGGTTCTTCCAGACGAAGACGTCAAGGTAGATGACGGCGGCGTAGAAGGGGAGGAGGATCGTGATGGCGCCGGCGGCGCCGTAGAGTTTGCTGGGGCGGAAGAGGACCGCCTGGGCCAAGGCGGCGGAGCCGAAGAAGAGGACGCTTCCGGAGACGACGGCGAGAGTTCCAAGGGCGATCTCGCGGGGGATGCGGGCGAGGTGGTAGGTGACGGCGAGGACCGGGGCGAGGGCCAGCACCCCGAGGAGCACCTTGCCCAGGACGGAGACGAACTTGCCGTAGACGATGCGGGCGCTCGAGAGGGGGGTGGCGCAGAGGACCTCGATGGTCTTGCTGCGCCACTCGTCGTGGATGGTCGCTTGCGCGTAGACGAAGGCGAGGAGGGAGAAGGCGATGAGCTCGACCCAAGAGCAGGTGACGAAGAGGCTTCTTCCGATCCGCTGGATGGCGCGCCAGTCCTGGCCGTAGAGGCCGAGGGTGATCATGATCTGGGGCCACAGGATGAGGATCGCCACGAGCGGGATGAGGGTGCGCAGGATGTAGGTTCTGCGGCGATGGCTAGCCTGGAGGAACTCCTTGAGGATGATGGGATTGGACAGGGGCATGGGTCAGCCGTTCCTTTCAAGGAGGGTATCGAGCTGGAGAGACGTGAGCTTGAGGAAGCACCAGGCGCCGGCGGCGACGGAGAGGAGGAACATCCAGAGGGGGACGGACAACCGACCGGCGAGGACGGCGGGGGCCGCGACGACGAGGGCGAAGGCGGCGAGCGCAAGCGCGGTTCGATTGACTATCCCTACGGTCTCGTAGCGCATCGCCCGCCAAAGAAGCGCCAAGAGGGATAGGAAAAGGACCAGTTCGGCCGGCGACTCGCCGGCAGGGGGGAGAAGGAAGACGGCGGCAAGGAAGAGGACGGAGACAAGGACGAAGTGCTTGCTCGAGCGATTCGCGGCGAGGACGGCTATGGGAATGAAGGCCGCGGCGACGAGCGCGACCGCGAGGGCGTCAGCCAAGAGGAGAGGCCGGTGGGGCCGGGTGCGCCCGAACTCCTGGTAGGGCATGGTGTACAGGAGGAAGAGGGGGCCGACGA
>JAZDKG010000144.1:0-24413 GCA_043803205.1 Planctomycetota bacterium | reverse complement strand
GCTCAGGGTAAACAAAGACGCCAAGGGCGCAAAGGGGAAAAGAGTTGGACAGGATAACAGGATAAACAGGATAGATCCCGTCTGATTCAGAGAAAGAACGCAGAGATCAACAAAGCGGCATGATACCGTTGGACGGGCGATGCTCAACGGGCAGGTTGACGTCGGCGGAGGAGCTGAATTGCTGTTGTGGCATTTCGCGGGGGCGATATGCTGAAGGGAGGGGCAAGAGGAAGGAGGTGGGCGATGGGGACTCGCGTTCCGTCATTGTTTGCGGCTTTCCTGGCTGTAGCGGTCTCCTGGAGCGTCGCCAGCGGCGCCGACGAGGGGATAGCGGCTTACTGGCCCATGGACGAAGGGGAGGGGGATACGATCCATGACTTGAGCGGGAACGACAACGACGGAAAGGTGACGGGCGCGACGTGGGAGAAGGGGCGCTACGGGATGGGGCTGCGGTTCGACGGCGCGGACGACTACGTGGAGTTCGGGAGGGACGAGAGCCTGGACGTGCGGAAGGGCCTCAGCATCGCGGCATGGATCTTCGGAGAGGAGGGCGGGAAGCAGGCGCAGATCGTATGCAGGGACTACATCACGCGCAGGCTGGGATACGCACTCTGGGAGGGCGACTGGCCCGACGGCAACTTCCGCTTCTGGGTGGGCGACGGGACGGATGAGCATTACGTGACGGCGCCTCGCGTGCGGGGGGAGTGGGTGCACCTTGCGGGGACGTTCGACGGGCGGTTCCTGAGACTCTACGTGAACGGGGCGTTAGCGAGCGCGAAGGAGATCGGGCCGGGAACCGAGATCGAGCCGCTGACGGCGGACGGGATCATGGGGGCGCGAAGCGGGGCGCAGATGACGAACCACTTCCGGGGGATCCTGGACGAGGTGAGGATCTACAATCGGGGGCTAGCGCGGGCAGAGGTGATGAGGCTCTACCGGGCGGGCACGGAGGCGGTAGAGGAGAAGGCGCGGGAGCTAGCGGAGGCGCTTGCGAAGCGTCCGCGGGTGGAGCCGATCGACGCGGCGAAGATCGCTTCCTTTTCGGACCTAGCGCTCCTTGCGTCGCTCATGAGCACGCGCCGACCCATCACGTGCGAGGGGGTGACGTTCAAGTTTCTGAGGAGGTCGAAGGAGGAGGGGGCGCTCGCGGAGGTCACGGATGAGGAGCGCGGGCGGGGATACGTGCTCTTTCAGAGGGGGGAGCCGGGGAGGGTGTATCCCGACAGTGCGCCGAGGAGGGAGGAGGTCGTATCGGGGGCGCTGGGGACGTTCTCGACGCCGGGGGAGTACGAGCCCGTGCACTTCGCGCTGTATCCTTTGCGGGAGTTAAGGGGGGTGCGGGTCGAGGTTGCGGGGGATCTCGTCGCGGCGTCGGGGGCGCGGATCGGGCGGGAGAACGTGGAGGTGAGGAGGATCAGCGCGTGGGTTCAGCGCAAGGAGAAGGGGAGCAAGAGGTATTGGATCATCCCGGAGCTATTGGAGAGGATGAAGCCGCTGGATCTCCCGGCGCATTTCACGCAGGGATTCTGGATCGTCGTGAAGGTGCCTGAGGAGGCGCCCGCCGGGGAGTATGAGGGGAGGATCGCGGTATTTGCGGAGGGCAGTCCCCTAGCGGAGCTAGCGCTGCAGGTGGAGGTGCTGCCGCTGCGGCTGATGGAGCCGCCTGGGGCGTACTGGTTCGTTGCAGCGTGCGACATCGACTGGGGGAGGACGCTCGACGCGGAGGGCGTCGAGGCGGAGGTGAGGGAGATCGCGCGGCAGGGGTGTCTCCCTCTTTTGCACACGGCGTATGGGGGGGCGGGCAGCCCGCGGATGGTCGTGCGGGACGGACACCTAGCGGAGTTCGATTGTCAGAGGGTGCGGGATCTGCAGGCGCTGCGGCGGAAGCTGGGCTTGAGGGGGCCGCTCTTCATCAACCTTGACGGCTCGGTGAACGACGAGCTGTGCAAGCAGATGGGGCTCCCCAAACTCCCGACGGACACGTGGACGCCGACGTCGCCGGAAGCGCAGGTCTTGGAGAATGAGGCGTATCGGCGGTGTTTCCTGGAGGTCTTGCGGAAGCTCGACGAGCTCGTGCGGGAGACGGGGGGCAGCGACGAGGGGTACACGGAGTGGTATTACGAGTGTTTCGGTGAGGCGGACTCCCACGCGTGGCGGCGGCCGATAGCGATCTGGGCCGCGAAGGCGTGCAAGGAGGCGGGGATCAAGACGACGACGGCGCTGGTTTTCGGAAGCCGGACGGGTTTCTTCGAGGAGCTTGCGCCCTACCTGGACTGCGCGGAATCGTGGTCCTCGCAGACGGAGGAGGAGAACCGGAAGGACCGGGAGGCGTTCGCGAAGCACGGGATCCGGTTCTGGGATCACCATGATTTGATGGCGACGGGGCAGGGGTTCGACCTTGAGGGGAACGTGGGGGCGTTCCGGTACCTGAACGGGACGCTGTCGTACAAGAACGGGTCGGCGGGGTTCAGGAACTTCCTGTGGCACTACGCGCGGGGGAACGCGATGAACGACCTGGACTGCAACAGCGCGAGGGAGCCTAAGGACGGGTGTTTCGTTTACTACGCCGACGGGTTCCGGGAGATCATTCCGACTCTTCAATGGGAGGGGATGAGGGAGGGGATCAAGGACTACAAGTACCTGTATACGCTGACGGCGCTCGCGGGACGGGCGAAGGAAGCGGGGAAGGCGGATGAGCGGGTCGCGGAAATCGAGCGGGAGGTTGCTGAGATGGTTGCTAGAATCCCGTGGGCGAAGGAGTACGCGCGCGATCCTTTGTCGTATGATAATTCGTGGTCGTCCGGGATGAGGGCGAAGATCGCCGACAGGATCGTGGAGATCACGAAGGTTCTTGGGGAGTGAGCCGGGTTGGGCCACTGGATAGCGGGGAGACGCAGGCATGGCAGAGTGGGCGTTCAGGTGGCGGGTGATTGAGCCGTGGAACGAGCCTGACGGCATCAACGCGCATAGCCCGTCGAAGAGCTTTCTATCGTGGAAGGACATGGAGAATCCGACGCCCGGGACGCGGACGTGGAAGTTCGTCGAGGACGCGCGCCGGTGGGGGTACAACGCGATCTCGTTTTACATGGACCCAGAGGCGAACCCGGGCGCGGTGCGGGCGTTAGCGAGGCATCTCAGGGAGCGCGGGCTGGGGATGATCGTGAGGCGGGACTGGTGCGAGCTCGAGGGGAAGAAGTCGTGGCCGGTTCACTGCGCGCCCGAGGCGTGGGGGAAGAAGCGCGCAAGCCGGAAGCTGTGTCCGTATAGCGACGAGACGCGGGCTTATTGGAGGCGGAGGGTCGAGGAGGACTATCGAGAGATCGGGGAATTTCTGGGCTACCGGATGTGCGGGACGAACTACATTTTCTGCAACGGCGCGCCCTGGATGTGCGATTGCGAAACGTGCAGGAAGCGCAGCGGGCGCGAGCGGACGCGGGAGGCGATCCGGCTTGTTGCGGAAATCCTGGGCGAGCACGGGGGGACGCTTTTCTGGGAGACGTGCCAAGACGATCCGGGAGGGCAGTATGAGGAAGCCGAATACTTTCGGGGGATGACGGGGGAGATCCCGGGGAACGCGTTCATCGTCATCAAGCCGTATTACTGGGACTATCATTCGGGGTATCCGAGGCATCCTCTTTTTGAGCGGATCAGGACGGACGCGGAAGGGCGGTCGCCTTACATCACGAGCGTGCAGTTGGCGGGGGAGTACCGCGGAGTCCACAAGTTCCCGTGGAGCATGGTCGAGGAGTGGAGCGGGCTCATGTCCGACGTGGTGAGGACGGGGCAGGCGGGCCTGTGGGTGATGGCGATCGTGGAGTACAACGACTGGGACCATCCGCTCAACATGGTGAACTGGCACGCGCTGTCGCGGTTCTTTCGAGAGCCTCTTGCCGATCCGAAGGGGCTAGCGCTCGAGTGGGCTGGGAAGACGTTTGGGGAGGAAGCGGCGCCGACCGTGGTGAAGGTCGTCGACAGGATGACGGAAGCGGGGAGGCGGATGTTCGAGTTCGAGGGGTTGTGGACGCAGCTCCACAGCCGGTACCCGGAACTTCTGTATTTGGACACGAGGCTGTGCGGACCGTGCCGGCAGAGCCCGCGGCGGGCGGGAATGATGGGGCACACGTGGCCGCTGGACATGTACAGCGAGGCGCGTCAGAAGGAGATCAAGGCGGATGCGCGGACGCGGCTCATCTTTACGCCCGAGAGGATCACGCGGGAGCTTGCGGCGAGGATGATCGGGGAGAAGGACGAGGCGATCGAAATCGTGCGCGAGGCGGTGGGGCTGTGGGAGGGGCTTGCGGGGAAGGTCGAGCGGGGGACGCACGAGAAGATCCTGGAGCTTCTGCGAGGGAACATCGACGACGCGATCCTATGGCGGATGGGGATGGAACTTTACATGGAGATGAAGCTGGGCGCGCTCACGGAGGGGAGGATCGACGCGGTCCTCGAGGAATGCGCGAGGCTCGGACTTGCGGGGACGATTGTGGATGCGCCGCTCGACCCTCACCCCAAGATGACTGATTGCTGCCACACGCCGTCGTCGCTCAAGTTCTTCGCGGAGCAGTTGCGGCGGGAGATCCGGTCGCCTTACCTGGAGACGTACTGCGCCCGGCAGAGCGGGGTGGATGACACGCCGATCGAGTGGGACCAGGTCTCTGAGGAGACATGACAGGGGGGACGAGGGGATAGGGACGAGGGACGAGGGGGAATGACGAATGACCCGCCTTCGCCCTTCGACAAGCTCAGGGCTACGGCGGGCAGGCTCCGGGGGAGGGGGAGGAGTGAGCCGCGAAGGCGGGGATTAAGGGAGAGGCGTGCGGTCACTTCACCGTGATCGGTCCGCTCATGATTTGGGAGAGGGGGAGGGTGCCTGAGAACGACTTGCTTGAGGCGCCGTACTTCCTGTAGACCTTCACTCTCACGGGGTCGGGAGGGGAGCCGACGACGGCCCAATGGAAGAAGCCGTCGGGATCGGTGTGGACGTGAGAGGTCTCGAGGACGACGCACATGCCTGGGAGGGGACGACCGTCGGCGTCGACCACGCGTCCTCGAATGGATCGGCCGGGCTTGAGACGAAACTCCTCGAGTTCGAGGCCCGGGGCGACGGCGACGCGACGGTATTGCGGCGCATAGCCTTTCGCCTCGACGGTCAGGATGTGCTCGCCCAGCGCGGCGGTTTCGAAGCGGAATGCGCCGCGGGCGTCGGTGCGGACCGTCGGGTAGCCGTTGGAGGGACGGATCGACTGGTAGCGCAGCTCGGGGGCGCCGGGGATCTCGGGGGCGGCGCGCCACTGGTCGAGCTTGGCGTTTTCGGCGGGCTCGACGTGGGAGTCCGCGACGTAGCGGTTGGGGGCGAGCTCGAGCAAGGCGTCAGCGATGGGGGCGCCGCTCTCGTTCAGCACGCGACCGGAGAGGGGCATGACGGGGGAGGGGACTGTCAGCCTTTCGACGGTGATCGGGAAGACCTTCGTGCCGTTTTCCGTGCCGCCGATCGCGACGAGCTTGTTTGGACCCGCCTTGACGATGTCCACCTGTCCGGTGACCTCGTTCACGGAGAGATGGGAGAAGCTGACGCGGTCGCGCCAGGTGCGGCCGTTGTCGATGCTGAAGGCGACGTGAAATCCCGGGCGGCCGTAGGCGCAGGCGACGACGCCGTTATCGAGGACGGCGAGGGTCGGCCAGATGTTCATAAGGTGGGGCTGCGTGGGCACGGGTTTGGTCCAAGTCTTGCCGAGGTCGTCGGACCAGGCGACGTAGAGGGGGCGGTATTCGGCGGGGAGGTGCGTGCCCTGGGTGCGCATGACGCAGAGGAGCTGTCCGTTCGGGAGGCGGGCGAAGCTGGGCTCGCAGAAGCCGCAGTACTGGCCGACAAGATCGGGATCGGGGTCGTCCGGGTCGTAGGCGACGGTGGAGTAGTAGCGCCAGGAGTGCCCCTTGTCCGCGGAGCGCATAAGCAGAACGCGATACTGCGTGTCGCCCTCGAGGTATCCGTACATGGGGGCGAGGAGGCCGCCGTCGGGGAGCTCGAGGATCTTGCCCTTGTCGAAGGCCGGATAGAAGGAGGCCCATCTGGTCTGCAGGACGGCGCCGGGGAGGTCGACGGTGGCGGGGCTCGTCTCATAGTGGAGGAAGTCGTCGGAGAAGAGGAGGCGTTTCGGGGCGGAGGGGTCGCCCGGGGTCGGGTTGGCGGTACCCATGATCTGAAGGACGCCGCCTTCGCGCAGGGGTGTGCTGCAGGCGCCTCCAAAGAGGATCGCGGGGGAAGGCAGCTCCTCGGCCCACGTTGATCCTGCGTCAGTGGAGACGCGGTAGACCTCGGGCCGCGCGCTGGGGCGCGGGGGGTAGAACGCCGCCAGGGCGCCCGTGCGGGAGCTAGCGAGACTGGAGCAGTTCTGGCAGGTCACGGGGCTCAATGTTGTCGGCCGGCCGACGGTGATCTTGAGGATCTCGACTTCCTGAGCGGAGGCGGGAGCAGGCATCGCTATCATCCTCAGACAGATGAGACAGATCACGCAGAGCAGCGAGCGCGGGAGCGTATGCACATGGAGTTCCTTTCATCCCCAAGCGGCGGTCCAACTTGAGGACACGAGGCCATTCTGCATGGTCCGGGGCGCATTTTCAAGAGGATGGAGAGGGAGCTTGACACGCATCCCTGGCGAATTACGCTAAGGGGCTATAACAAATAGGTCCGTGGGATCGGGAGGTGCGGCATGGCGGCAACGAGGGTACGGATTTGGGAGGATGAGATCGCTCTTGAGACGCTGGCATTAGACGCGCACAACCGGCATCCGCAGTTCGAGGACGTGTATGGGACGTGGGCGTTTCCGTACCCGATAGCGGACCTCGTCGGGGATCGCCATCGCCGGATCGAGAAGTATCTCGCCGTCCACATCGAGAATGAGTTCCTGCACCTGGTCGCGTTCCCGCACTTCGGCGGGCGGATCTATTCCTGTCGCGACAAGGCGTCGGGGCACGACATCTTCCATTCGGTCGAGCGGGTCGCGATAGCGTTCCTTCCCACGGGGAGCGCGGGCGGGACGTATTCGGGGACGGGGGTCGAGATCAGCTTTCCGGACCATCATTCGCTGACGAACACGCGCAAGCGCGAGTATCTCACGCGGCGTCTAGCGGACGGGAGCGCTGAGATCGTGATGGGGGAGCTGGAGCTGCGGCATCGGATGAGGTGGGAGGTGCACCTAGCGCTTTCGCCGGGGGTAGCGGCGGTGCGGCAGGAGGTGCGGGTTTTCAACCGGACGTTCTTTCCGGCGCGGGGGCGGTACTGGGGGAACGCGTCGATGACGTGCGAGTCGCCGCGGTTCGAGTGCATCTTTCCGGAGAAGGAGGGGTGGGAGCACGGGGGGGAGTACGGGGTGGCGTCGTGGCCGGTGTATGACGGGGTGGATCAGAGGCTGCCGAACAACGTGCCGATCCCGGTGGGGGTGGAGATGAAGGACGTGCGGGACGGGTTTTACGCGTATTACGATCACGACCGATCGTTCGGGATGGTGCACTGGGCGCCGCCGGACGAGTGTCCGGGGAAGAAGTACTGGACGTGGGGGTCGAGCCGTCACGCGATTCAACGCGCGCACAACTTCGCGGACGGGAAGATCTACATGGAGATGCAGTCGGGGCGGTGCGAGGACCAGGAGGCGTTCGAGCTTTTTGCGCCGATGCGCTTCGCGCGGTGGCGGGAGGTGTGGTACCCGGTGCGGGGGACGGAGGGGCTGCGGGCGGCGTCGGCGGACCTAGCGGCGAACTTCTCGTTCCACGTGAGCGGGGAGAGGATCGCGGGGGTGCGGGCGCTGGTGTGGCCGACGCGGGACCTGGGGAGGTGCGAGATCGTCGTCGTGGAGGAGCGCACGGGGAGGCGCTTGGGGACGGCGGCGGTCGCGGCCCGGGCGCAGGAGCTTGTGACGGCGGAGCTAGCGTTTGCGCGCCCGGTGGAGAAATCGGTCGCCTTGCGGATCGTTCTCACGAGCGGTGGGGAACGCGTGCTCGATCACCTGTCATCGCCCGATTCGGCGCTTTCGCCGCTCGTGCCCGCGGCTTCTCCGTGCGCGGTGCCGTACCTGGGGCCGGGGGTTTTTGGGGCGCCCGACAACGCGGCGGACCGGGCGTGCGTGTTTCCAGCGGAGCGGCGGGTCGAGACGGCGGACGAGGCTTTCGCGGACGCGATGAAGTTCATGCTCTACCTTCGTCGAACGTGGTCGCAGATCGAGGGGCGTTTTCGGGGGGTGCTCGAGAAGGATTCGAGCCACGCGGAGGCGCGGAGGTGGCTGGGGGTGTTGGCGCTGCGGAGGGGGCTTGCGAAGGAGGCGGCGGAGCACCTTGAGCCGGCGTGCGAAAGGCAGCCGGGGGACGGCTTGGCGCGGTTCTACAGGGGCCTAGCGCGCCTGGGGGAGGGAGATGAATGGGAAGCGCGTCATGACCTCCTCTTGGCCGCGCGCCTTGGGGAGGCGGACCTAGCGTTCCATCTCCTCGGGCGGTTAGCGATGGCGGAGGGGAAGTGGGAGGAGGCGAGCGAGCGGTTTTCTTTGTCGCTAGCGCACAACGAGGAGAACGTTCTCAGCCGGGTGTACCGGGCGCTGGCGCTTGCGCGGCGAGGGAGAAAGCGGGAGGCGCTGACGGAGCTTGGGGGCGTGGAGGAGGTCTTTCCGACGGAGGCGGCGGGGCGGGTCGCGCGGATCCTTGTGTCGGCGGGGACGCTGGCGGGGGCACTGAGGACGGCGCAGGGGAGAATCTTAGCCAAGCAACTGCGGCGGGATATCCAGGCGTACCTTGAGTTGGCGCTGGACTTAGCGGCGGTGGGGTTCCTAGCGGAGGCGGTGGATCTCCTAGCGGAAGCGAAGCGCGAGTGTCGGGGCACGCCCGGAGCGGGGTTAGCGGACCTCTACCGGGGGTGGCTCCTGCACAGGCTGGGGAGGAAGGCGTCGGCGAGGGCGGCTTTCCGCGCGGCGTCGAAGGCGGACCGCACGTACGCGTTCCCGTTCCGCTTGGAGGAGGAGGCGATCCTCAAGACCGCGCTCGAGTACGACGAGCGGGACGGGACGGTGTGGCAGTACGTCGCGATCCTGCGGGGCGCGCAAGGGCGGTTCGAGGAGGCGCGGGGCGCGTGGGAGCGGGCGATCCAGGCGGGGCTTGAGGACGCCGTCGCGTATTACGGATTAGGGAAGGTGGTCGAGAAGATCTTCGGCGAACGGGACGAGGCGGGGAAGCTCTACGAGAAGGCGCTCGCGCTCGACGAGAACGATACGCACGCGAGGGCGGCGCTCCTGGATCTGGCGGAGGCGCGGAAGGACTTGGGGGCGCAGCGGCGGCTCCTAGCGCATCCGTCGGTGAGGAGGTCGGCGCTTCTCTTCCGCCTCGCGAACTTTCACCTGCGCGCCGGGGAGATCGACGAGGCGGTGAAGATCATGACCGAGGTCGCGTCGTTCCCGAACAGCGGTCAGGAGCAGGAGCCGCTGCACGAAGAGGCGCTCGTCGCGCGCGCGATGCGATCCATGCGCGGGGGCGATTTCGAAGCGGCACTGCAAGATCTCGAGCGGGCGCTTGCGACGCCTGCGAACCTGGGGTTCACGGTCAAGGTGCGGGCGGCGCAGCCGCGGGTGCGGTATCTCCTGGGGCAGGCGCTGCGGCGGCTGGGGCGGGAGGAGGAGGCGAAGCGCGAGTGGCAGAAAGGACTTGAGGAGCAGGAGTTCCCGCTGTGGCTGAGGGGCCTCGGGTGGGACTACGGGGTATGGACGGGGCGGTACTGGCAGGCGCGGATCCTGCAGGAGCTGGGGCGGCACGCGGAGGCGGACGTGTATTTGGACGGGCTGCGGGAGCACGCGATGACGCGGATCGGGTGCGCGGTGGATGAGCGGGGGCGGCGGGAGCTCTGGTCGCTTGCGTCGCGAGGGAAAGCGCGGGCACCTGTGGAGGGCGTGTCCACGCGCAGCGATTATCTGGAGAAGGAGTGACGGGGGGGTGTGAGTTTTTTCTGTTGCAAGGGGGGAATCGTCCGGCAAGGGATCAGGGGGGGCAGAAGAGAGCCGGGGGACTTGACAAGCCCCCCGGCACCCCCCTCTTAGTTGGCCGCTGATCCCGCAGTCGCGGGATCCGCGGCTGGTAGAGGTGCGGTGTCGGCCCTTACAACAATCGGAGTGTGCAGCCGTGACAGGGGGGCGGACTCACGGCACTTGCTCTTCGCGGCGCGAGCGGGATAATACCCGTTTTGCGCCGCCCGGGGTGCGGGGGCGCCAAGCAAGGAACAGGAGAAAGCCATGCCGAGGAAACGAGCGAGCGCGCTCTCGACGGTGCAGGTCGGTTTTATCGGGGCGGGGGACCTCGCGAACCGGATGCACTATCCGTCGCTCGTGGAGATGCCGGACGTGCGGATCGCGGCGCTGTGCGATCTGGTGGAAGAGAAGCGGGAGAAGACGGCGAAGTTCTTCGACGTGAAGAAGACGTACGGGGACTACCGGCGGATGCTGGACGAGGTGAAGTGCGACGCGGTGTATTGCGTGATGCCGCCTCATCATCTCTATGACGTGGCGGCGGACGTCCTAGCGCGGGGGCTTCCTCTCTTTGTTGAGAAGCCGCCAGCGGTGACGACGTTTCAGACGCAGGCGTTAGCGGAGCACGCGCGGAGAAACAAGTGTCTCACGATGGCGGGGTTCAACCGGCGGTTTGCGCCCTTGAACGTGCTGGCGAAGGAGCTCGTCGAGAAGAAGGGGCCGATCAACCAGGTCCAGTCGGTTTTCCACAAGTTCCACACGGGGGGGTACTACTACCGGGGGGCGATCGACATCCTGCGGTCGGACGCGATCCACGCGGTGGACGTGCTGCGGTGGATCGGGGGGGAGGTGCGGACGATCGCGAGCGCGGTGAGCTCGTTTGACGACGGACAGCCGAACTCGTGGAACGCGGTGGTGCGGTTCGAGTCGGGGGCGGCGGGGATCCTTTCGACGAACTGGATGACGGGGCGGCGGTACCTGGGGATGGAGCTGCACGCGGCGGGGGCGTCGGCGTACGTGGAGACCGAGGTCAAGATGTCGGTCTACGAGGACAACGACCTAGCGGGGAAGCAGTATGACGCGGTCGAGGTGGCGAAGAGCTCGGAGATCCGTTTCGTGGGAGGCTACTACCAGGAGAACCGGCACTTCATCGATTGCGTGAAGGCGGGCAGGATGCCTATGACGAACCTCGACGACGCGGCGAAGAGCATGGCGCTAGCCGACCGGATCTACGCTTCCAGCATCTAGCGCGCGGGGAGGAGGCGGTCGATGAAAGCCAGGGCAGGCGGGGGCAATCGCAGGGGAACGGGGAGGCCTTCCACGGGGGGGAAGCCCTTCCGTCTCATTTACGAAGCGGAGTGGAACGACATCCCGTGCGGGGACTACCCGCTCACTCCCGAGAAGTGGGTTGCGGAGTGCATCCGGCCGCTGGCGGGCACGCAGGTGGACGCGCTCTTCTACAACCTGTGCTCGAGCGACGGGTACTGCTGCGGGCTGCGCAGCGGTCAGATCCTCATGGACAACTTCCCGAAGGTCGGCGACGCGTGGGTCTGGCGGTACCGGGAGAACACGAAAGAGCTTCTCAGGCGGGGGGCGAATCCCCCGGCGCTGGCGGTCCGGCACGGGAGGAGGCTGGGGATCAAGGTCGTTCCGGTGGTGCGGATGAACGATCCCCACGATCAGTATTTCCGGTATGAGGTGAGCGCGTTCAAGCTCAAGAATCCGCAGCTCCTCATCGGCGCGAAGACCGGGTACATGGACTGGGAGAAGGGGTTTGGGGGGCACCCGGATGGGCGGTCGATCGAGAGCTTCACGTGGGGGCTATTCGACTACGCTCACGCGGAGGTGCGCGAGCACAAGTTCGCGGCCATTCGCGAGTTCGTCACGCGGTGGAAGAACGACGGGGTGTCGCTGGACTTCGAACGGGACCCGTGGTTGTTCGCGGAGGAGGGGAAGCCCGAGAACGCGGAGATCCTCACGGAGTTCGTGCGGCGCGTGCGCAAGCTCCTGGACGGCGTCGCGCGCCGGCGGCGGAGCGAACAGCACCTCCACGTCCGGGTGCTCCCCGATATCGACGCGTGCGTGCGACGCGGAATGGACGTGCGGGCATGGGTGCGTGAGGGGCTGGTGGACGCCGTGACGCCGGGGTGCGGCTACATGACGGTGTCCCTGGACCTGGGTCCATGGAGGGAGCTCGTCAAGGGAAGACGCTGCTGGGTGTATGCGGCGAACAACCACTGGAAGTCTCCGGAGGAGACGCGGGCGTGGGCGCGGGTGATGTATGACGCCGGGGCGGACGGGCTGTACCTTTTCAACTGGGGGCATCTTCTGTACGGGTTCGACAGGAACTCGCGGCCCACGTCGGAACGGCTTGGGACGGTCACGTATGACGAGCTTCACCCCTGTTATTACGAGGCGCTGCGTCAGATCGGGAGTCCGGCGACCTTAGCGTTCCGGGACGCCACGTACAATCTCGAATCGGTGCCTCACGATCTTCTGCCGGGGGCGAGCGGGGCGCTTCAACGGCGCTACCGGGCCATCGACGCGATCGAGCTACCCATCCGGCTGTCCGTGGGCCGCCACACGATCGCGGTCCCGTTCGCAGAGGACATCGCGGGGGCGCTCGACCACGGCTTCACCCCATCGATCACGCTGCGGCTGCGGATCGAGAACTACACGGCGCCCGACGTTCTCGATGTTTCGATCAACGGCGTCAAGCTCGATCGGAGGGGGCGCAGCGCCCAGGCCGTCTTCATCATGAACAACGACACGTGGCTCACCCAGGCGCTCGGCACGGGTGTTCTCAGGCGGGGGAAGAATCGTCTGACCATCGCCGTCCGGAAACTCAACCGGCAGATGTCGGCTGTCCCGGTGCTCAAGAACGTGGAGATCGTTGTGCGATACTGAGCGCGCTGGGGAGGGGCAGCGAGAGGGGGGCACCGGCGATCAGTAGCTGCGGATGCGGAGGGTGTGTCCGCAGACCTGGCACTCGATGGTGCTTTTGCCTTCGGCGAGGGCGGATTCCGTGTTGTAGGTCCTGCCGCACCCCGGGCAGGTGACGGTGGCCGTGCCGCCGGTCTTGGCTTGTTGGGCCGCGCAACCGGCCAACGCCACGACCATCACGAGGACCAGCGCCACCGCGATCCAATCGGTCCGCTTCATCTTGGGTCTCCTTGTATCGTCCAAGAGCCCTTCTCGGGACCCACACTTTCCTCTATTTCATCATACGGCCGGGGGCGGGGGAGACCACTGGAATTCCCGGGCCGGGGCGGCAGGGCGGGCGGCCGCCGCCGGGCGAAAGGATCGGGGAAAAGCGTTGCACCTTCGTTCCGTCGGCTTACCATTCCCACGGCACGGCGCGCGAGCGCCGATCCGAACCGGCGTCTTTGTGGAAGGGCCCTCACAATGTCCAGCGACTATTCGTTTCCCATTCAAGTGCTGAACCCCAGGAAGCTTCCGCTGTGGCGGCTGCCGGCGGAGCGCGTGAGGGTAGGCATTCCGGGCGACTACAAGCCGAGCCTAGCGCTTCTGCCGGACGGGGAGCTTGTGATGGTGGCGCTGTACATGGAGACGCGTCCGGACGGGTCGTTTCACGAGTGGACGCCGATCTGGCGGTCGCGGGACGGGGGTCGGACGTGGTCCAAGCGGGAGGTGCTGCGGGACGTCATCGGACGGGAGCAGTGGCTGACAGCGACGTCGGAGGGGACGCTTTTCATGTCGTGCCATTTCCTGCCCAAGGACCTAGCGAACAAGGACGGGATCACGCACAGTTATCTGCACCGGTCGACGGACAGGGGGCGATCGTGGGAGCGGAGGAAGGTCTTCTTCACCGGCAAGGCGCGAAGGGGCGTGCCCATGTCCAGGGGGGGCGGGATGACTTCGCGGAACGTGGTGGAGACGACGGACGGGACGCTTCTCTTCGGGGTGTGTCTCAACTTCGCCAAGCTAGCGTGGTTGTGGTCGTCGCGGGACGGGGGGAAATCCTGGAGGAAGGGGAGGCCCGTCACCATCGGCGCGTATAACGGCAAGCCGTACGACAACGCGGACGGTTTCTTCACGGAGGACTTCACGTATCTTGCGCGGTCGGGGAAGCTCCTGCACTGGATCCGCTGCGGTCCCCCGAGCACGATGTACCCGATGACGGACGGGCGGGTGGTTCCCACGACCGACGATCAAGGGGACCGGACGCTCATGTGCGAGTCGACGGACGGCGGGCGGACGTGGGAGAAGCTGCGGGACTTCGGCGACTATGGGATGATGTATATCCGGGCGCTGCGTCTCTCGGACGGGCGGCTGCTGCTGACGTATACGCAGCGGTCCACGTTCTGGCCGATCGGGCTGCGGGCGGCATTGAGCTACGACGACGGGGAGACGTGGGATCTCAAGAACGACGTTTTCATCATCGAGGGCAAGACGCCCTGGATGAAGACGAGCGGCGGCGGGTTCGGGAACACGGTGGAGCTTGCGGACCGGACGCTCGTGTCGGCGTATACGTACCGGGGGGAGGACGACCGCACGCACCTGGAGGTTGTGCGGTGGCGATTGCCGATCGCGGAGGCGCGGCCTTACTTCTTCGATCGCGGGATCCTCGAGATGAAGGACCGCCGGAAGCTCACGGTCTTGAGCGACTGGTCCGGTCGAGGGGGGGCGCAGGTGCTTCCGTATGACATCTGCCAGCGCGACAGCGGGAAGCCACAGGCCCGCATCACGCGCGGGCACAGGAGCGCGGGGGGCGAGACGTTTTCGGCGCGCGTGCAGTTCCTTTCGGCGGCGCAGAGCGGCGACCCGACCACGGGTCTTTCGTTCGTCGGCTTGTCGGTGAAGGACTGGTCGGGGGCGCTTGCCGTCGCCATGCGGGTCCACAACCCGACCTCGCGGGCACAGGAGATCGCGATCTGGGTATGGGACGAGGACGCGCACGGACCCGTGCGCAAGCAGACGTTTGCGCCGGGGGAGACGGGGACCTTGTTCCTGGCCAGGGATGAGATGGAGAGCGAGGTGGACCTAACGCGCATGCGGGCGGTGGTTCTCTTGGCGCTGGAGCCGCAGGAGGCGAGGACGTTCCTTGCGGGGCCGCTGTGCCTGGTGCGGCGGTGAGGCTCTATCCCGGACTATTCACGAAGAGCCCGTGAATAGTCCGCCCTTCAGGGTAAACCTCTCAGGGTGAACCCCACGGGCGCTTGCACAGGGTTAGCCCGGGCTAAGAGAGCTTCAAGGCGCCCGAGAGGAGGGCGAACCAGAAGGGGGTTGTGAGGGCGCTGGCGACGTAGCTCACGAAGAGGATGTCGCCCATCATTTTCTCGTCGCCGCCGAACCTGCGCGCGGCGACGATGAGGCCGAGGGCGGGGGGGGCGGCTGCTTCAAGCACGAGGACCACGCGGAAGACGTCGCCGAGGTCGAAGGCCTTTCCGACGAAGTAGGCGGCGGCGGGGACGACGATGAGGGTGGCGAGGACCGTCCGGGCGGTGGCGGCCCAGCGGATTCCCCCTCGCGGGACGTGATGGGCGAGGGTGGCACCGGTCACAATGGCGATGAGGGGGATGGCGGCGCCGGCGAGGATCTCGAGGGCGCGGAGGATGGGAGCGCCGTGTCCGACGGGGGAGAAGGGCTCGCCGTGGAGGAGGGCGGCCGTCAGGCCGACGAGGGTGGCGACGACGGGGGCGTTGAAGATTTCGGAGAGTCTTCCGCGACGGGCCTTGCCGCCGCTGGCGAGGTATACGCCGAGGGAGGAGAGGAGCGGACCGAAGGGGATGACGAAGAGGAAGACGACGTTGAAGAGGCGGTCGCGGAGGGCGGCGGCGATCGGGATAACGGCGAGGTAGGCCACCGGCAGGAAGCAGGCGTTGTGGAAGGTGACGGCGGCGGTGAGCCCCATGCGGGCGGAGGGGGTGAGTCTGCCGAGGGAGAAGACGGCCCCGACGAGGGCCTGACCGGCAATGAACATGAGGGAGACGGCGGGGTAGGCGGCCCACTTGGGGAGAGAGGCGGCGCTCATGGTCGTGAGCATCTGGTAGAGGATGAAGGCGGGGAGGGCGACGTTGATAAGGAGGGCGTTGGCGGCGTCGACGAAGTGCTCGCCCAGGGTCCAGATCCGGACGATGGCGAAGCTCAAGGCCGCGATGAGGAGGATGGGCGCCGTCGCGGCGAACATGGTCCAGTAGGCGCTTGCGGATACCATTCGAGCGTTCCCTTGATTCGGCCGATCGACGGGTGTACAAGACATCCCGGAAGCCGGCGAGTCAAGCGAAAAGAAAGCGGGATTATGCGCACGCGGCACGCGATCAGTCCGATTCGGACGCGAATCATCGTGACGGTGGGGCCCTCGTGCGAGCGGCTCGCCACGCTCGTGAGGATGATCGCGGCGGGGGCGAGCGTGTTTCGTCTGAACCTTTCCCACGGAGACCACGCGTCGCACGCGGTCGCTGTGGAGCGGATCCGAAAGGCGGCGGACGCGGTGGGGACGCACGTCGCGATCTTAGCGGATCTGCCGGGGCCCAAGGTGCGGACGGGCCGGCTGCGGGGGGGGCGACCGGTGACGCTCAAGCGGCGGGCGCCCTTTGTGCTCGTCTCGCGGAAGCCAGCGGGGGATTCGAGCGCGGTGTCGGTGTCCTACGCGGGTCTGTGGAAGGACGTGCGCAAGGGGAGCCGGATTTTTTTGGACGACGGGCACCTGGAACTCGTCGTGACGGAGGTTTCGCCCGGGCGGATCGCGACGCGCGTCGTGGTGGGGGGGACCTTGGACGAGCGCAAGGGGGTGAACGTGCCGGGGCGGGTGATCTCGCGGCATGCTCCGACGGCGGAGGACCTGCGGCATCTCGACTGGGCGCTGGGGGAGGGGGTCGACTACGTGAGCCTGTCGTTCGTCCAGTCGCCGGGGGACATGGACCGGCTGCGCCGGCACCTCGAGCGGCGGGGGTCGCAGATCCCGATCGTCGCCAAGATCGAGCGCGCCTCCGCGATCGAGCACTTGGAGGAGATCACGTCGCGAGCAGACGTCGTGATGGTGGCGCGGGGGGACCTGGGGGTTGAGCTGCCGTTCGGGGAGTTGCCGATCCTGCAGAAGCGGATCATCGCGACGGCGTCGCGGTTGGGGGTGATCGACATCACGGCGACGCAGATACTGGAATCGATGCGGGAGAATCCGAGGCCGACGCGCGCGGAGGCGGCGGACGTCGCGAACGCGATCCTGGACGGGACGGACGCGCTCCTTCTTTCGGGCGAGACGGCGGCGGGGAAGCACCCGGTATTAGCGGTGAAGGCGTTGGCGGACATCGCGCGTCGAACGGAGGCGAGCGATCTATTCCGGGGGATGTCGGGGTGGGCGCACGGGCTTCGGGCGCCGGCGGAGGTGGCGGCGACGGTGCGTGCGGCGGCGGCTGCGGCGAGCGAGATCCACGCGCGGGCGCTAGCGGTTTTCACGCACACGGGGGAGACGGCGCGGCTTTTAGCGGAGCTTCGTCCGTGGGCACCGATCATCGCGTTCACGGACCGGGTGGCGACGGCGCGGAAGCTCGCGCTGGTGTGGGGGGTGTCGAGCTGCGTCATCCCATCGACGCGCAGCGTGCCAGCGCTCCTAGCGACGGGGAGGCGGCTGCTCGTTTCGCGATACGGGCTTGCGGCCGGGGACGGGGTGATCTACACGGCGGGGTCGTCGCTGGCGCCTGGGGGCTCCAACCTCATGCGGGTGGAGACGCTGTGACAGGAATGAGCGATTCTTTCCCCCGCGGGCGGGAAGGTCTGGGAGCGTCTTTCGTCCGCCTGTAGTTTCACTTGACATCCCATGTTGTGGGTGTATACTTTATGGAGACGTTCTATTAAGGCAGACTTGGGCGCTGTTGCGTCGGGGTTTCGCTTGGGGGAGGAAGAGAGGGGAGGACAAGAGCAGTAAACCAGCGGAACGCTCAACGTGTCTTGGAACGCGTAGGCGCATGCCTGGGAAGGAGTGGGGAGAAAGGCGATTGGCGCTGCATGATGCCCGAGGGGGCAAGGAGGTGCAGAAGGCGGGAAGAGCGGCTCCGCGATCGGGGTCGATGGGGTGTTTCTTTCAAAGGAGGCATGAGATGAGACGCGGGTTTACGTTGATTGAGCTTCTGGTGGTGATGGTGATCATTGCGCTGCTGGTTGGATTGCTTCTGCCGGCCTTAGGGCGCGCCCGCGAGGAGGCGAGGAAGACGCAGTGCCGGAGCAACCTGAGACAGATCGGGCTAGCGATGCAGATGTACTGCAACGACAACAAGGGCTGGACACCGGTGGCGTATGGCTGGGCCACGCGTCGGACCGCGCTGATGCCCGAGCACTACTGTCTGGGCAACGTCAGCGGGCCGTACGGTCAAACGAGCCGCGTTGCGTTGTTCACCTATCTCCTGTCGATGTTCGACTTCAATACGGCGGGCAGCTACCCGGCGGGCAGGAATCGCAACGGCACGGTCGACTCCATCGAGGATCCATGGTTTGCGCAGGCTTCCCCGTTGGTTCCTCAGTCGTATCCCAAGGCTCCTGGAGCGGGCATGCCGAGCGGTCTCGGACTTCTCTTCTCGGGAGGGTATCTCACGCAGAAGGGAGGGGCGGTGCTGTCCTGTCCGAGCCAGAGCGGCTTTCCGCAGGGCGAGGACCCCGTCATGGTGGAGTATGGGAGCACGCCCGAGAACGCGAGAAAACTCAATGACTGGGCAAAGAAGTTCGTAACCTACGACCCGGATGAGCCCTTCTGGACGAGCGCCGGCCGACTGCGCTGGAGCAACGGCAATGTGATAGGAGAATGGCCGAGCAATACGCTTATGCAGGGCATATCCGAAGTCAACTACCACGCCGATTGCGACGCTTACATGTACAGCAACTCGACCTATTACGGCGGAGGTCAACCGTCCTTCTGCGAGCCGAACGTCTACAGTACCTACTGCTGTGTGATCGGCTCTTATCAGGTGCGTCCCGACGGGAGCAAGGCCCTCAGCTGGAACTCCTACAAGCTGGATGAGGTCCAGGGTCAGGCCTTGGCCTCCGACGCGATCTTTGGCTTGTTCCCGCGGCCGGGATGGCTGAAGGTCGATGTGGGCCCCGCCTCTAGTTACGAGGAGGTGAAATACTACGAGGATCTTTACAGCAGAATGACGAAGGTTGGGACGTACATGTCCAGTCACGATAACGCCTACAACGTGCTCTTTACCGACGGCTCCGTGAAGACGTACAGCGACGGATCGAGCGACTTCTACAAGTTCCTCCGGGTGCGCATGATCGCGGGCCACGCTGCGTATGGCGGCTACAGTTCGAGCTACACCCTTGCGGACCTGGAGCAGTTGTACTCGAGGTACTTCGACAAGCTGTACGCGCAGGACTAGCTGAGGCGTTCGAAGCGAGAGAGGGATGCCCGGCAGCGGGCATCCCTCTTGCTTTTGGTCGCAGGGAGCGCGCCCCGCGTCATCGTCTTCTGCTTCGCCGTCGAAGCCCTGTACGGACCGCACTAAGGCGACTTTCATGTCCCGGTGTGCGCCCGAGGTGTCCCGCTAGCGGGGATGGGTTCCTCCTGATCTCTTCCCAGGCTTGATATGGATCCACGTTGACACCGGCGGTCTTCGAGTTACGTTTTATGGAGATGTTCTATGAAGGGCCGGCGCTTTCTCGTTCTTCGCCGCTGCGGCGGAACGGTACCCCGGGAGGACGTGATGCGCCATGAGACTCGAACAGGCGTCTCTATCTTGCAGAGGATCCATGGGACTCTCATTCCTGTTCCTGCGAGGAAGGGTTCCATGGGACGCAAAGCTTTCACGTTGATTGAGCTTCTCGTGGTGATGGTGATCATCGCCTTGCTCGTGGGGCTTCTGCTTCCGGCGTTAGGCCGAGCCCGCGAGGAAGCCCGCAAGACCCAGTGCAGAAGCAACCTGAGGCAGATCGGCCTGGCGATGACAATGTACTGTAATGACAACAAGGGCTACACGCCCGCGGCGTATGGGCACGTCACGAGGCTCACGGCGGCACAGCCCGAGCACTACTGTCTCGGGAACCGCTGCACGAGCTACGGGGTCATGAGCCGCTGGGCGCCGTTCACCTACCTCCTCCCCATGTACGACGCGGCGTACGACGCAGGCAATTTCAACAACAGCAGGCTCCCTGACGGCGCCATAACCTATCATACTTCCGCGCCTTTCGGGACCGGCGACGACCGATGGGATCTGCAGAGCTATCCAAAGGCGCCGGGGGCCGGGCTTCCGACGGGTCTGGGGTTGCTCTACTCGGGCGGGTATTTGACGCAGAAGGGCGCCGCCGTCCTTTCCTGTCCAAGCCAGGTGGGATTCGCCCAGGGGATCGACCCCGTGCTGGTGGAGTGGACGTATTCTGAAGCGGATGCCAGGAAAATGAGCGAATGGGCGAAAAGGCGGCTGACGTTCGACTCGCAGGAGCCCTTCTGGACCTCGAACGCGATGCTCCGTTGGGCCAACGGCGACGTGATCGGGGAAGGGTCTCTGGACTGGCTGACGGATCATTGGGAGGTCGACTACCATGCGGACCCTGAGGGGCTTTGGCTCGACAGTTTGACCTACTGGGGAGGGCATAGGGCCAACATCTGTGTCCCCTCGCTGACGACCAGCCGATGCTTCATCGTCGGCTCATATCAGGTGCGGCCGTTGGGGAGCACGCTCTTGACCTGGAACTCTCAGAAGCTGGATGAGATCCAGGGGAAGGCGGTAGCCTCCGACGCCGTCTATGGCTTCTTCCCGCGTCCCGGGAGGCTGCGCTGGGACTATACTTGGACGTATGAGCCCCTCTACGCCACGAGCACCAGGCTGACGGCTCTCGCCGACTTCACGTCCAGCCACGACAGCGCGTATAACGTGCTCTTCACGGACGGCGCTGTGAAGACGTTCAGCGACGGGGCGCTGGCGATCTACAAGCTGCTGCGGCAGCGCATGGGGCTGGGTTACGCAGCCTACGGCGGTTATAGTGCCAGCTACTGCCTCTCCGACGTCGAGGAGGTCTACAGCCTCTACTTTGATCCGCTGTATGCGCAGGACTAGCCTATCGCGCCTTCCTCGAACTCGGCGCGGGTCCGGCGGAAGGATACCTCCGGACGCGCGCGTTTTTGCCCTCACACGCTACGCTTTGCACAAGGGAGCTTGAGCATGCCTGACAGGTTTCCCCCCGCGATCTTCGCGGACGACTTCGTCGAGCGCCGGAACATCGCCTGGCGGATGGAGCCCGGGAGGAAGGACCCTGGGAACCCACTCCTAGCGCCGAAGTATCCGTGGGACATGGGAGCCGTCTTCGGACACGGCACCGTGCTCAAGGACCCCATCGACGGGCTGTACAAGGCGTGGTATCTCTCGACGCCGCGAATCCGCGGGGCGTTCCCTCACCTGCGGCAACTCACCTACGCATACAGCGAAGACGGGGTGCGGTGGGTTCGGCCCGAACTCGACATCTACCCATGCGAGGGGCACGCGCGCACGAACATCCTTCTGGGGACGCGCATGGGTGGGATCGTGTCGATGGTCTCGGTCATGATTCATCCCGAGGCCGAGGCGGAGAGGCGCTACGAGATGTTCGCGTACCGCGACCCGATCTATCATCCCGCGAAGGAAGGCCCGTACAGTTGTCCGACGAGGAGGATCGAGGGGGTCGGCGTCGCGCCCGGCTGCGACTGCAGCATGTACGGGATGTATCGGCACTTCTCGGCCGACGGCATTCACTGGAAGGTGGAGGGCGAGCCGGTAGCGGGCGATCCGCGCTGCCGGACCGCGTATGGCGGGCGTCCTTTCCTGTCAAGCGACGGTCTGAACATCTTCCAATTATCCGACGGGCGATACGTCTGTCACAACAAGGTGGAGATCCCGGCGGTGCCGGGGGGATACGTGAAGTATGACGTAGGGCGGGGGTTCTGCCGGACGATCGCCCGCCGGGAGAGCCCCGACGGCCGGCGGTGGGGAGACACGTATGAGTCCATCATGACGCCTGACTGGCGCGATCCTCAGGACACGCAGTTCATGGAACTGATGATGAACGAGTACAATGACGGCTACATCGGCTTCGCCACCGTTTACCATGCGGTCGAGGCGACGATCGACCTGCAACTCGCGGCCTCGGGCGACGGGCGGAAGTGGTGGCGGCCGGTCCGTCGGCCGTGCGTTTCCTTGGAGCCCCTCGGGGACGTCGGCGGAGGGATGATCTGGCCCATGCGAGGCTTCGTGATCGACGGGGACGAAGTCCACCTGTACTATTCGGGGATCAGGGGGCTGCACGGCGACATCTACAGCGATACGCGTACAGAAGGCGTGCACGAGGGCGCCTTGTGTCGAGCCAGTTGGAAGCTCGGACGCATGTGGGGCGCGTTGCATTACTCCGGCAGCGATGAGGAAGCGTTCCTCACCACCGGGCCGACGAGCTGCGCGGGCAAGACGCTCTTCGTGAACGCCGTCACTCGGGGATCGGGAAAAGTTGAGGCCGAGCTTGTGGAAGGAACCCGCTGGGAGGTCGGCAAGCCGCTAGAAGGCTACTCCCGGAGAGACTGCAATGCGTTCCGGGGAGACGAAAAACGAGCGGCGCTCACGTGGGGGGACCGCTCGAGGGCGGCGGTCGCGAGCGCTTCGGTGCGCCTCTTTCTATCCGACGCTTTTCTTTACGGTTTCGAATGGAAGTAGCCGACGCGCTTTCCAGAAAGGATCTCACCTTGAGGATCTCAAACGTCCCGTACCAGAGCCACGCGGTGATCACGCACGAGGAGCTTTTAGGGTCGTCGCTCATCCTGAGGATGCCAGAGTTCGTGAAGTCGCCGAGGGGGGAGGTGAAGGCGCCCGGAAACATCGTATGGGAGGTTGTCGAGAGAGAGGGCGCGCTACGGTACCGCTGGGAGGAATCCGAGGAGGTAAAGGCGGCGTTCACGATCGACTTCGCCGGGGAGGCGCGCGCTGGGGAGGACGCGGTGGATTTCGAGGTCACGATGACGAGCGTCGGCGGAACGCCCGCGGGCGCGGGCGTATATCTCTTCTGCCTGCAGGCGGGCGCGTATTACGCCTTCCACGACTACGAGGGGGTCCGGACATACGTGAGGCTGCAGGGCAGGTGGGCGAGCGTGCACGAGATGGAGGGGGGGCGGTACGAGACGCACCGGATGTGCGGCTACCCGGTGGGAAGAGAGGGGGTTGCTCATAATCTCATGGCGAAGGTGAGCGCCGACGGGGAGTGGGTCCTGGGGATGGCGCTGGATCAGGCGGGACACGTGTCGTGCAACTTGCAGCTTTGGCCGTCTTGCATCCACGCGAACCCGAAGTGGAGGGAGCTTGCGGCCGGGGAGAGAGAGGTCGCGCGGGGGAAGGTGTATCTCTTCCGGGGAGACCTTGAGGCGCTTTACGCGCGATACCTTGCGGACTTCGGGACCGCTTGAGGAGGCGCAGTTGCTAAGGGGCTCTAACAGAACCAGACACGGCCGCGACGCTTTGAGGAGGGCGACTGATATGCTGACGTGGAAATGGTCGCATCCCTTCGGGTTGCGGCGGGACGGCGTCTTCTGCTGTGTTGCTCGTCGTCGTCATATCGGTCTTTTGATATGCCTCCTCGTCGCGCCTTGCATCAGACGCCGTCGCGCTCGCAACGCGACTCGCGCCTGGTTTTGTTAGAGCCCCTCTAAGACGTTTGGAGGCCGTCGGGTAAGGGTCCTGTGCATCCCAACGTCACCACGTTATCTCAAACTGCACGACCGCGACGCGGACCGGCCCTGTCATCCAATAGCGCACGTGGTCGAAGGGGTTGAAGCCAGAGGGGCTCGCATACGACCAAACCACTTCCGTCTCGTGGACCGTCGCTTTGAGACGCGTTCCCTCGAACACTGTCGGGACTATCCGGAGGGCAGGCTTGATCCCGAGGCGTGCGCACAGCCTTTGTTCCAGGGCGAGTTCATTCTGCCGCTTCCCGTGGAAGAGCCACGAGAGGGCGTGCGGGCTGTCGAACGCCACCTCATCGCGACAGATGAGCCTCCGGCCCCCTGTGATCACGAACTCCCTGGTGTAGTGCGACAGATCGAGCTCCTCCGGATATGCCGGACGCAGGTTGAGCCTGACCCTTCCCTCGGCGCGGCCATCATCCCACTGCAAGCACTCCACTTCCTCCAGCGCTTTCCGTGCGTCCGGGATGGACATCGGATAGCCCACGTCCCCGTACTGTCCTTTCCCATCGACAAGCATGCAGGATCGCAGGGAGGAGTGAAGCCGATACCCTCCGTCGGGCGTAACGAGGAGCGGCACTCCATCGACGAACAGGGCGAAATGTCCCGCGCCGGGGGCATCCGCCAGCCGGTCGCAGGGACAGCGAGTACGCCGGTAGGCGCTTCGGGTGCAGAGCAGTCCATACCGCAAGGCCAGGACGATTCCCAGCCCGTCGTCGCGGTAGTGCACCATCCCGGAATCTTCGAGGTGAAGGAGGTGTTTTCGGACG
>JAZDKG010000143.1:0-50261 GCA_043803205.1 Planctomycetota bacterium | reverse complement strand
CGGATCTGGTTCCAGAGGGCGTTCCGTGAGCCGCCCCCCACGACGCGCAACGTGCGGGGGGTCAGGCCCGTGGCGCGCGAGAGGATCTCGAGGGCGTCGCGAAGCTGGAAGCACAAGCCTTCGAGCGTCGCACGATAGATCTCAGGAGGCGAGGTATCGAGCTTGAGGCCGAGCACCGTCCCGAGCGTGCCGTACATGGCCGTGGGGCCCGTGCCCCGGACGAAGCTGGGAAGGACAAGGAGGCCGTTCGATCCGGGACGCACCTTGCGCGCATCGCGGATCAAGCGCGCGTAAGGGTTGGCGGCGCGATCGAGGCCCGGGAAGAAGGACCTTCGCACCCATTCCAGCACGCCCGAGCCCATCATAAGGAGCTGAGGGTTGAAGAGGCCCTTGAGGGCGTCGCGCTCAAACAGGACGCCGCTCTGCAGACTGCGCGGGGAAGGCCTGAATTTCGGCGTGCGCACAAGCAGGATCTCCCAGGTGCCGGTGGAGAGGAGCATCTCGTCCTGTCCCGCTCCGGCGCCGATGGGGGCGAACTGGGTGTCGTGGCCCGCCGCGATGACGGGGACGCCCGCCGGGATTCCGGTCTGGCGCGAGGCGCGCGCGGTCACGCGACCGATCACCTCGCCCGGCTCGACCCAGCGCGGGAAGAAGGAGGGGTCGAGACCCGCAAGGGCAAGGAGTCTCTTGGACCACGCGTTTCGGGCGAGGTCCATCGCCATGGTCGTCGAGGCCATGGTCGGGTCGATCGAGGGGCTGCCGGAAAGCTTGAAGGAGAGAAGCCCCGGCATCATGAGGAAGCAGCGGGCTCGGCGGAGGGCGGCGGGGGCGTATTTGCGGAGCCACATGAGCTTGAGAAGCGTATTGAAGTGGATGACCTGGTAGCCGGTGATACGGAAGATCTCGGCGGGGTCCAGAGCGCGGCGGACGGCGAGGGCCTGCTCCTCCGTGCCGCGGGACTGCCAGGAGATCACGGGGAAGGTGAGTCGGCCCGCGTGGTCGACGGGGGCGCCGTCGGCGCCGAAGGTCGTAACCGTGACGGCCTGAATGGCGGAACGGTCGATGTCCCGGACGACGCGCCGGGAAGCTCGGGAGAGGTTACGCCAGATCGAGTCGAGGTCCCAGACGACGAGGTCGCGGCCGACGACGCGTCTCCGGGCGGGTGCGCTGGGGAAGGCGGCCTGGGAGAGGAAGACGCCCCGGTCGCTGACGGCGATCACGCGCGTGCTCGTGGAGCCGCAGTCCATGACGATCGCGACGTTCACCGGCGTTCCCTTCCTTCCGTCAAGCAGGAAGCGAGCGGGCAGTCCCACGCCCCTCGATATGGCATCATTTTACCGGCTCAACGCCGGGCGGACAACTCCGTCGGGGAAGCAATCTTGACGGCAATTGGCGCAGCCCTATGATTTGCTCCATGTATCGACCAGGTGCGGCATGAAACAAGAGCTATTCTACCGGGAACTCGAGTGGCGGATGCTCAAGCACCTCCGGGCGCACTTCCCGGACGTGGCGGTGCGGGTCTGCCGGGACAAGTACGCCCCGGGCCTCAACGTGGAGGTGATCTCGGCGACGTTCCGGGATCTGTTGCCCGAACAGCGGTACCATCACGTGAGGCGCTCGTTTCCCGAAGGGACGTATCCCGCGGAGCTCGACAACGCGGTGATCGTGGAACTGGCGCCTGACGAGACGCTGTCGGAACTCGAGGGGAAGACGCTCGACCGGAGGCGGCTCACGAACGAGGAGATCGAGGAGAAGCTGCGCCAGATCGGCTTTTTCCGCGCGCTGGGCGAGAAGCTCGGGTGCGGCGAGTCGGGGGACGGGGCGTCGAAGGCGTGTCGGGAGGACTTTGAGAAGACGCAGGGTGTTCTGCGGGAGGCGGGGCTGTCGCACGAGGAGGAGCTGGAGGTCCTCGAGTACCTGATGGAGCGCGGCGCGTTCTGCGACTGCGAGGTTTTCCGGAACCTGCGATAGGGAAGCCGCGCCGCGGCGGCGACGTCATCGAGGACGGACGGGAGGAGCGCTCCCCCTCAGTGCGGGGTCGCGCCCTGCTGCGCCTTTTTCTGTTCCTTCTTGAGCTCGTGCTCGGCGTATTCCTCGTCGTAGTTGACGCCGCTCTTGTCCATCTGTCTGAGCTCGGCCACGAGGTCCGTAACGGTGTCCCAGCGATCACGGGGGTCGCGCTGCATCGCTTTCACGATGATGCGGTTGAGCTCGGGATCGACGTCCGGCCGAAACTCCTTCGGTTCCGGGATCTTGGTGTTGAGCATCTGGAGAATTTTCTCGATGGTGCCCTCGCCCTGGACGGGCCTGCGGCCCGTGGCGACCTCGAAGAGCATGACGCCGTAGGAGTAGATGTCTGTCCGATGGTCGGTGCGCAGGCGGCGGATGAGCTCCGGGGCCATGTAGCTGGGCGCGCCGGTGCGGTTGCCCGCGCGATCCTGGGCGACCTCGGTCAAGATGGCGAGGCCGAAGTCGAAGAGCTTGGGCTGCCCGTCGGGGAGGACGAAGACATTGCGGGGGGAGAAATCGCGGTGGATGTAGCCGCACTCGTGCACGTAGGCGAGGGCGGAGCCGAGGCGGATGAGCAGGGAGAAGTCGCTGGCGTTGACCTGCTCCTGGATGCTCCGGATGCGATCGCGCATAAGGTCGCCCTTGAGCATCTCCATGACGAGGAACTCGCCCTTGCGGGACCGGCCCCATTCGACGCCTTTGACGATATTGGGGTGGTCGAACCCGCAGGTGAGCTCACCCTCGGACTTTCCCTTGCGGTATTCCCTCGTCAGGCGCTCGGCGAGGGCCCGGGCGTCCTTGTTGATGATCTTGATGGCGTAGACGTTGGAGTGGGAGTCGGCGCCGGCGTAAACGACGGACATACTGCCCTTGCTGATCGTGTTGAGAAGCGTGTACTTGGTCAGGCCGCCGCCGAGCTTCCCAATGATCTTTTCCCACAGACCTTCGGTCATGTGCCGGTTCCCGAGAGAGTCTCTTCTTGTGGGACGATCGTCCGACAAACCATTCTACGCACGCAGAGTCGGAGGGGAAAGCGTCAATCAAAGCCCCGGACGCTACCCGCTAACCAAGCGCGCAAGAGCCAATTCATCCTCAAGACGCCCGTTAGAGCGTCATGATGGCGGACCGAAGGAACCGGCTTCCCCCAAGATCGACGGCGACCACGGGCCAGTTGCGCGGAGCGGTCACGATCTCGTTTACCGGGTCGGCGACGATGATCGTGTCCTCGCTCTTGGTCCCGGCGATCGACGGGTTCCACGCAAAGGCCTGTCCGGCCTCGACTTCGCCTTTGCAATCAGGGGCGGCGCGGTATTCGCGCGCCACGTATCCGGTCGGACCTCCCTGATGGTGCAGCTTCCATTCGTCATTGTAGCCACACGCCCGGTACGTGTCAACCGCAGCGGCGAATACGTCCTTCACGGCGGCGCCCGGACGGGTCGCGGCGATGCAGGCCGCATCCACGCGCACGACGGCGTCGTGCCTACGGCACAGCTCGGGGTCGGGACGACCCCAGTGGACGACACGGGTAAGGTTCCCGATGAGGCCGGCTCGCCGGGCGCACAAAACGAGCATGAGATGGCGGTCGATCTTCCTGGGGGTCGGGATGGGATGACGGAACCTATAGGCCCGGTCGTCCGCGGCCACCAGGACCACGATGGGGGCCATGGCGCGCTCGCGAGAGGCGCGGGCAAGGAGTGCGGCGGCGTCGAGCTCGCGCATGCCGGGACGAAGCTCGGCCGCGACGCGCTCCATCACGTCGACGCAATCCCGGCCGACCGCGCGGTAGCGATCGATCTCGGCGGCGGTCAGCTTCTGTCTGAGGGCGCTCACATCGCGGACGGGAAGATCCTGATCCATCATCGGGGCGTCGCAAACGACCGTCTTTCCTTCGAAGAGCGGGCGCAGGACGGCGCGCCGATCCTGCGCGTCCGACCAGCTCCAGGCGCGCACGTCCCAGCCGAGATCGGCGCACTCCTCTTCGCGCATCCGGGGCTCCTCGATGTTGTCGCAAAGGAGAAGCACCCGCTCGCGGTCAACGAAGACCGAGGCCACCCCCCTATCGTTCGCCAGGGACACCCAGTTGTCTCTGCCCGCGGTAATCCAGGAGAAGTTTTCCTGTTTCGTGAGAACGATACCGTCGAGCGCGTTGTCGCGGAGATAGGCGCGGACGCGGTCGAGCTTGAGGGCGATCTCCTCGGAGCTCGTCAAGAGGGGACCTCCGACGATGGGTCGGAGGGCGGGGCGGGGGCGGCGGAAGCCGTCGGCCCCAGAAGATCCAAGAGCCGCTGGATCTCTTTCCTCAGGTTCTTGCGATCCACGATGCGATCAACGAAGCCGGTCTCCAGAAGGAATTCGGCGGTCTGGAATCCCTTGGGGAGCTCCATCTTGAGGGTATGGAGGATAGTGCGGGGGCCGGCGAAGCCGATCATGGCGCCAGGCTCGGCGAGGATGACGTCGCCTAGAAAGGCGAAGCTCGCCGTGACGCCGCCATACGTCGGATGCGTAAGGAGGCTCACGTACATGAGCCCGGCCTCGTGATGCCGGGCGACGGCGGCGCTGGTCTTGGCCATCTGCCCGAGGGACAGCGCTCCCTCGTGCATCCGGGCGCCTCCCGAGGCACAGACCATGAGCACGGGGAGGCGCTGGCGGACCGCGTTCTCAAATGCGCGCGTGACCTTTTCGCCGACGACGCTTCCCATGGAACCCATGATGAAGCGGGAGTCCATGACGCCGACGACGAGGCGACGGCTTTCGATCGCACCTTCGCCCACGACGACGGCCTCGTTCAGGCCTGTCTTTCCGCGCTCGTCCAGGAGACGCTGCGAGTAGGGCTTGCGATCGACGAAGTGCAGGGGATCGGCGGACGTCATGTCGGCGTCGAGCTCCCGGAAGGAGCCATCGTCCAAGAGGAGCTGAATGCGCTCGGGCGCCGTCAGGACGAAGTGACGGTTACACTCGGGACAGACGTTGAGGCGCTCGAGGACGATCTTCTTGAACACCATCCTTCCGCAGCCGTCGCAGCGCATCCAGAGGCCGTCAGGGACCTTCTTTTCCTTCACCTTCCACACGGCGAGGCACTCCAGAAGGACAGACGATCAGCGGACGGCCGCGCCTTCGGCGTCGCAGACCGTCCAGCGGTCCGAGGAGCGCGAATTGCGCACCCCGAGATACTTCCGAACATCGCAGCCTTCGAGGAGGGAGCGCAGCATCTGGCCGACCATCCTCGCGCAGACAACCAGGACCACATGATCCCCGTGTTTGCGGCGAAGGAACGCGACGAACTCGCGAGCGCGACGAAGCACGCCCTCGCCCGACTCCCCTCCGGGAGGGGGAAAATCCACGGGGTTTCCACGCCAATCGCGGAAGCCGCGGGGGTGTTTGCGACGCAGGTCTGAGATGAGGAGGCCCTCCCAGAGGCCGAGCTCCGGGGCTCTGAGTTCGCTGCGCGAGCGAACACGCAGGTGAAGGGCGTCGCCGAGGAGATCGGCGGTCTCGCGGGCGGTCCGGCCGGGGTCGCAGTATATCACCTTCGCCGAGAGGACGGAAAGCTCCGGGACGAGGGCGCGAATGGCCGCAGACCCGTCGGGGCACAAGGGAACGTCGAGCGCCCCCTGGAGGCGCCTTTCGCCGTCCCACGCGGTCTTGCCGGCAGCGACGTACGCGACCTTCATCCGTTCCTCTTTCGCGTCGGAGGGGTCCTTGCGGCCTCCGCGTCCGCACGCAGGCATCGAAGGGCTTCGGCGGCGTTCTCAGCCCGGAACACTGCGGTGCCGGCCACGATCACATTCGCACCGGCGGCGACGACGGCGCGAACGGTCTCGCCGTTCAGGCCGCCGTCCACCGCGATGTCGATGTCGGCGCCGGCGGCGCGGGAGTCGGCGGCGATCGCCGCGATCCGCTCGCAAGATCCCTCCAGGAATTTCTGCCCTCCGAAGCCCGGGTACACCGTCATGACGAGCACAGCGGCGATCTCCCCGTAGTAGGGACGCAGGAGGCTCGTGTCCGTATCGGGGCTTATCGCGACGGCCGGCTCGACGCCGAGGTTGCGAATCTTCCGCACCATCCCCGGTCCGGCGCTCTCGAGCTCGACGTGGAAGTAGAGGCGGTCGGCGCCGGCCCTCGCGAAGGGCTCGACGAATTTCCCGGGGTCCATAATCATGAGGTGGACCTCGATCGGGACGGAGGCGTGGCGGCGCACCGCTTCGACGACGACGGGTCCGAGCGTGAGGTTGGGGACGAAGTGGCCGTCCATGACGTCGGCGTGGAGCATGTCCGCTCCGGCGGCCTGGATGCGCTCGACCTCCTCGCCGAGGCAGCCGAAGTCCGCCGCCAGCAGACTGGGCGCGATCTTGATCCTCGGACCTTTGGGAGGTTCTGGGGACATCACGGGCCTCATACGGAGACGACGCAACTGTATCTACGCGTCCGGAATCGCGGCGATGCCGGGGAGGGTCTTGCCCTCCAGGAATTCCAGAGACGCTCCTCCGCCCGTGGAGACATGGGTGATCCGGTCGGCGAGGCCGAACTGTTCGATGGCGGCGACGCTGTCGCCGCCGCCGACGATCGTGGTCGCGTGCGAGGCGGCAACGGCCTTGGCGATCTCGCGTGTGCCCTTGGCGAAGGGCTCCATCTCGAAGACGCCCATGGGGCCGTTCCACACGATCATCCTGGCGGAACGGATCGTCCGGGCGAAGAGGGCGACGGTCTCGGGGCCGATATCGACGCCCATCCAACCTTCGGAGATGGAGGTCTTTTCGACGCGGCTCTTGGCGTCGGGGCGGAAGCCATCGGCCGACACGTGATCGACGGGGAGGAGGACATCGAGCTTCTTCCCCTGCGCGATCTTGAGGAGCTCGGCCGCGGTGTCGACGAAGTCCCGCTCGACCTTGCTCTTGCCCACAGAGATGCCTCGGGCGACGAGGAAGGTGTAGGCCATGGCGCCCCCGATGGCGAGCACGTCCACGCGATCGAGGAGGTTACGGATGACCGGGATCTTGTCGGAGACCTTTGCGCCGCCCAGGATGGCCAGATACGGTCTCTCCGGGTTCTCCAGCGCCTTTCCCAGGTAGGTGACCTCTTTTTCCATGAGAAAGCCGATGGCGGAGGGGAGGAGATGTGCGACGCCCTCGGTGCTAGCGTGGGCGCGGTGGGCCGTGCCGAAGGCGTCGTTGACGTAGAGATCCTTTCCCGCGGCGAGCGCCTTGGCGAAGGCGGGATCGTTCTCTTCTTCCTCGGCATGGAAGCGGACGTTCTCCAGGAGGATGACGTCGCCCGCTTTCATCGAACGGACGGCGGTGTCGGCGGGCCCGCCGATGCAATCCGAGGGAAGAGCCACGGCGCGGCCGAGCAGCTCGGCCAAGCGCTTCCCCGCCGGGGCGAGGCGCATCGACTCGACGACCGTCCCCTTGGGACGGCCGAGGTGGCTGGCCAGAACCAGCTTTCCGCCCCGCGCGCGGACGTATTCGATGCTCGGGAGGGACGCACGAATTCGGGTGTCATCCGTGACGCCGCCCTTCTCATCGAGCGGGACGTTGAAGTCCACGCGCATGAGGACGACGCGGCGGCCCACATCGAGGTCGCGTAGGGTGCGTTTCGGCACTGGAGCGCCCTTTCCCGTCTAGAGGGCCGCGATCTTTTCGATCAGGTCCGCCACCCTGCACGAGTAGGCGTATTCGTTGTCGTACCAACTGACGACCTTGACGAGCCGCTTGTCGATGACGCTCGTGCACTCGAGGTCCACGAGAGAGGACCACGTCGTCCCGATGACGTCACTGGAGACGATCGGCTCTTCGGTGCAGGCGAGGATGCCTTTCATGGGGCCGTCGGCGGCCTTTTTGAGGGCGGCGTTGACCTCCTCCTTCGTGACGTCGCGCGAGACGTTGACGACGAGGTCGACCATGGAGCCGTCGGCCACAGGGACGCGCATCGCCATGCCGTCGAGCTTGCCCTTCAATGCCGGGATGACCTCGCCGATCGCGCGGGCCGCGCCGGTGGTGGTGGGGATGATGTTGAGGGCGGCCGCCCGGGCGCGGCGGAGGTCCTTGTGGACGAGGTCGGCGATCCTCTGGTCGTTGGTGTAGGCGTGGATGGTAGTCATGAGGCCGCGCTGGACGCCGAAGGCGTCGTGGAGGGCCTTCACGAGCGGCGCGAGGCAGTTGGTGGTGCAGCTCGCGTTCGATACGATCCTGTCCTCGCTCTTGAGCATCTCCTCGTTGACGCCGAGCACGATGGTGGCGTCGATCTTGTCCTTGGCGGGGACCGTGAGAAGGACTTTCTTGGCGCCGGCCTCGAGGTGTTTGGCGATCTTTTCGCGGGTGGTGAAGACGCCCGTGGATTCGACCACGACGTCGACATTCATCGCCTTCCAGGGGAGGGCGGCGGGCTCCTTCTCGGCGAGGATGGGGATCTCGCGGCCGTTGACGAGAAGGGCGTTGCCCTTGACGGCGATGGAGCCCTGGAAGCGTCCATGGACGGTATCGTATTTGAGGAGATGCGCCAGGGTGGGGGCGTCGGACAGGTCATTGATCGCGACGACCTCGAACTTGGGGCGCGCCGTCATGACGCGAAAAACGAGTCTTCCGATTCGTCCGAACCCATTGATCGCAACGCGAATGCTCATCAGCACACTCCTTTCTCAGCGGGACTATCCGCGGGTTTCCCTTTGGAACACATCATGCTACGGGAGCCCGCCGAAGCTGTCAAGCGTCTTCCAGGCGACAGGCGAAAGGAACGGGAGCGACACGCGCGAAGCGAGGAATTGGAGGGGTCCGCGCTCCGGGAAAGCCATTGGTGGTCGAGGTGAAGGGCGATAGACTTGAAGAGAGACCTGAGCAAGGCATGGAGTTGGGGGACGTGTGTACCGGCGCGGGCGGAAGAGGATTGCGAGTGCTCGAACATGATGGATAACGGGCCCACGAACGCCGAGAAGGTCCGCAGACTGCCCTGGGTGACCGCCCGGGACGCGACGAACTCCATCTTCTGCCAGCTCACCTTTTTCGGATCCGTGTTTATTCTCTTCCTGGACGAGTTGGGGCTTGAGAAGGGGAGGATCGGTCTTCTCCTGTCCCTGTTTCCCTTCTGCGGGTTGATCGCCCTCTTCATAGCGCCAGCGGTCGCGCGGGCGGGGTTCAAGCGGGTGTTCCTCCTCTTTTACGGGACACGGAAGATTGTCACGGCGGGACTGTTCCTGACGCCTGTCGTGCTGGCGAAGTTCGGATTGAACGCGACGGTGACCTACGTCGCGGGAGTGATCCTCGTGTTCGCGGTCTGCCGGGCGGTGGCGGAGACGGCGCTCTATCCGTGGGCGCAGGAGACGGTGCCGGACAAGCTGCGGGGGAAGTTCGATTCGCTGAACAGCGTCGTAGCGACGGTGGCGAGCATCGCCGCGGCGGCGGTGGCGGGGCACGTGATGGGGCTGTCCGCGGGACTGGGGAAGTTCATGTTCCTGATCGCGGTCGGGGTCTTCTTCGGGCTCATCTCCGCGTGGACCTCGTCCTTCATCCCGGGCGGGGCGCCGTCGCAGAGGAGAGGGCTGAGGACGGCGCCGGTACGCAGGCTGCTTGCGGCGCTGCGGGACGGACAGTTCGTGCTCTTCCTGGGGGGGCTGGCCCTTGTGAACCTTGCGGGAGGGGCGGTGCTCTCGTTCGTCCCGCTTTTCATGAAAGAAGAGGTAGGGCTGGCGCCGAGCATGGTGGTCTATCTTCAGATCAGCACGTTCGTGGGAGCGACTCTTACGAGCTTCCTTTGGGGATGGGCGGCGGACCGTTTCGGCAGCAAGCCGGTGATGCTCTCGGGCCTCAGTCTGATGACGCTGCTTCCGCCGTTGTGGGCGTTCATGCCGCGCCACACCGCCATCAGCGCACAGGCGGCCCTAGCGCTCGCGTTCCTCTGGGGTCTGGTGAGCATCGGGTGGGGGATCGGGTCGGGACGGCACCTGTTCGTCAGCGTGGTTCCACGAAGGCGCAGAAGCGAGTACATGGCGATCTGGTATGCATCGATGGGGCTGATCGGAGGGGTGGCGCCTCTCATCGCGGGCCGGATCCTGGACTTGGGCGCCGCGAAGGGACTGCGAGGGAAGTTCCTCCTCTTGCCGATCGACCCGTATACGCCCCTCTTCGCGGGCGGGTTCGTGCTGTTGGCCGGCGGGGTGCTCCTCCTGAGCGGGCTGCGGGGAGGCGGGGAGCTCCCCGCGAGAAAGTTCTTCGCGATGTTTCTCCAGGGGAATCCGTTTCTCGCGCTGGATTCCATGGTGCGTCTGAACCTCGCCCGGGACGAGCACGCGCGCATATCGCTTACGGAGCGCTTGGGGGAGGCGAAGAGCCCGCTCGGGGTGGACGAACTCCTGGACGGGCTTACGGACCCGAGCTTCAACGTGCGCTATGAGGCGGTGATCTCGATCGCGCGGACGCGGCCCGATCCGAGACTTGTGGACGCGCTCTTGGCGATCCTGGAGGGGGAAGAGACGGACATGAGCATCGCGGCTGCGTGGGCGCTGGCAAGAATCGCGGACCCGCGCGCCATCCCGCGGCTGCGCGAGAAACTCGCATCGGGACTCCCGCTCCTGCGCGCGCAGGCGGCGAGATCACTGGGGACCCTTGGCGACCGCGACAGCGTTCCGCGTATCCTGGAGCTTTTCCGCAGCGAGACGCAGGACGGGCTCAAGGTCGTCTACGGGTCGGCCCTCGGGTCGCTCAAGGTCACGGAGGCAGCGCAGGAGCTCCTAGCGTACCTCAGGGGACTTGAGAACGAGAACCTCCGCAGGGACCTCACCTTGGCGATCGCGCGGATCACGGGCAACGAGCGGTATTTCATCCGATTGTGGCGAAACAGTCGAAGCGACCCGGGGACCAACATCTCCATGGCGCTGAGCACGCTGGAGAGGAGATTGTCCGGCGTCTTCCCACAGGAGGTTCATCTCCTAGCCCGCGCGCGGGTCTGCGCCCACGGCTTCGCGGAGAACGACCTCGACGGCGCAAGCACGGTGCTGGCGGACCTAGCGACGGACCTCCTGGAAAAGGCGACGAGGGAACCGTTCCGCACGATTCTCGTGGAATGCGCGATGCGCCTGCGCGAGCTCGGTCCGCAGCGGTCGGATTACGTGGTGCTGTGTCTGCACACGATCAACGCGCTGGTGAACGACGTCCTGCGTGGGCCCCAGGCGATCGATCCGGCGACGTAATCCGCTGCGAGCCGGCGCAGCCGATAGGAAAACAGGCGTCAGACCGAGAGGAGATACGATGATCGAAATGCGGCGGAGCCGAGTCCTGAAGAAACTTCGCGCCGGAGAGGTCGTGAGCTGCTTTAAGGTCAACGGAGAGGACATCGTGGCCGTCGAGATAGCGGCCCTCAGCGGATTCGACTGCATCTGGCTGTGCATGGAGCACATCCCGAACGACTGGGCGACGATCAAGGCCCAGATCCTCGCGGCGAAGGTGCATGACGTCGACACGATCGTCCGGGTGCCGCGCGGATCCTACAGCGACTACATCAAGCCCTTGGAAGCGGACGCGACGGGGATCATGGTGCCGCACCTCATGAGCGAGGCGGACGTGCGCACGGTCGTGCGCCAGGTCCGGTTTCACCCTGAGGGGAGACGTCCCATCGATGGAGGGAACCAGGATGGGGCGTACTGCATGCTCCCGCTCCCGGAATACGTCCAGCAGGCGAACCGGGAGCGACTCGTGTGCATACAGATCGAGGACCCGGAGCCGATGCGGGAGCTCGCGGCGATCGCCAAGGTCCCGGGGATCGACATGCTGTTCTTCGGTCCGGGGGACTTCTCGCACGGCATCGGGTCGGTGGGCGACTGGAACGCGCCAGCGCTCCTCGAGGCCAGGAAGAAGATCCCGGAGGCCGCCCGCGCGCACGGGAAGTTCGCCGGCGTGCCGGCGGCGCCGGAGCAGATCGAGGAGATGGTCGCCCTCGGCTACCGGTTCTTGGCTCTCGGCAGCGACGTGGGGGCGGTCGGGCGCTATTGCGGGGACGTCATAGGGGAGTTCCGCAAGCGCACGGGCGCGCAGAGAGGATGCAAGGCATAGAGGGTGCGACGGACGCGCCTCACGCGACGCGTCGTTTCACGACGAGCGCACAGCCGGCCTCGTCGCAATGCGAAAGGTCCAGCGTATACTCGTACCCCAGGGGCTCAAGGACGCGCCTGTAGAGCACGTCGCAGTGGCGACAGTAATCCCAGTAGGGCTCGACGTGGGCCGCCGCTAGGAGTCGTCCCTTCGACGGACAGCGGTGCATCGTGATGCGGAACTCGCCCGCGTCCTCATCAAGCTCCATGGTGAAATCGGCGGCTTCCTCGTTGAGGGTGTGGCTCCAATAGAGCCAGCAGCCGCGGATTCCGTTCTTCTCGACGAGGTCCTTCAGGTTCGTGAGGAAGTTGTCGCTCAGGTAGTTCCAGAAATCCTCGACCGCTGGAACGCCGCCCAGCCTCTCCAGGCAGCGGAAGAGCTCGCTGTAGGCGGGGATGAAATCGGTGCAAGAGATCACGGTCGGGCCCTCGCGAAACGCTGGACGCTGCGCCCCGTCTCCTCGTCATATTCGAGTAGCTCGGCGGCATAAGGGGTCCCCTCGCAGATCGCCTCATTCACAGTGCGGGTCGTCTCGCGCCAGAGCCGAGCGACGGGGTAGCCGTGCCGGCGCATGTGGGAAACGGCGGGACAGGCGTCTACCTCCAGGACGAGCTCATCCAGGGAGAAGCGCACGCGGAAATCCACTCCTTCCGTGCGGTAGACTTTCTCGAGATGCTCGCGAAGCGCGACGAGGCCGCGCCCCTCGATCGCCCGCGCGAGGGGGGCGTAATAGGAGCGGGCGAAGGTCAGGAGGTACTCGCGGACGGCGTCTTCGCCGAAGTTCCGGTGGAGGTATTCGATCCCCGCGCTGAGGGCGCCGTGGAAGTCCTTATGGAGGTAAGGATTGTCGGACGCCTGCCGCCGCATCACTTCTTTCGACATTTCTCGACCGCCCTCCTCCACGTATCAGTAAAGCAAGCGGGCGATTTCGTCAAGCGCCAGCATGCAGGCATGCAGGTCCCCATGCCGGACACCTTACCTGGCCCCCTGCTCTTTTCCGACCGGAAGGACAATGATGATGGGAAGGACCACGCCCAGGAAAGCGACCGCCACGAGGCCCAGGGCGTACCAGAGCGTGCGCGGAGATTGCACTCGGGTTCTGAAGGGCGACTCGGCATTCAGGGGAAAGACGTAGACGGCGTCGCCGAAGGAGCCGTGGATGATGGCGGTTTGCGCGCCCGCTTCAAGAGCTACGGGCGAGGCCCAGAGGGTGTCGCCCTTCGTCACCTTGTCCCAGACGGGGGTCCCCGTGTGGTACGAAACGATGACCTTGCCGTCGCGCGCGTTCATCACGTAGAGGCGGTTGTCGAGGGCGCCAGCCACCACGGCGGGCTCTCCCTCAAAATGAAAGAAGGCGGGCGCGGAATAGACCTCGCCCCCGAGCCGCTTTCGCCAAAGCTCCTCGCCGTCCGCCGCGCGGAAGGCGTAGAGATAGTAGTCGTGCGAACCGACAAACACGACGCGCTCCCCGTCGATCTCCCCGACGCAAGCGGTGTTGTCGATCCAGTTCCCGGCCATGCGCTCCCAGCGCTCTCGGCCGGTCCTCGCGTCGATGGCGATGAGATTTCCGAACTTCGATCCGAGAAAGAGGGCGGGGTTGTCGGTGTCGCCCTCGATGACGGGGGAGCCGAGGACCTCATGCGGCATCTGGAAGGTCCAGAGCCGCTGCGGAAGGGGGCCGGCCGCGTCGATCGCCTGGAGGAGGCCCTTCCGGGCGGCGACGAACACGACGAAGCGGCCGTTGAGGATGCGGCCGGCGGGGGAGCTCATCGGCCCCTGGCTCACCTCGTAGCGCCAGCGCACCGCGCCCGTAGCCATGTCGAGGGCGAAGAGCCATCCCTTCTGGTTGCTGCGGGCGAGGGCTTTGTCGTAGGCAAAGCAGGTGATAAAGAGGGTTCCGTCGTGGAGGAGCGGGGCGGAGAGGGCGGCCTCGTCCATCGTGTTCGTGGCCTTGACGAGCTCGCGGGTCCACAGGCGTCCGCCGGTCTTGGCGAAGTGCGCGTAGACGGTGCGGTCGGCGGAACCCCAGAAGACGACCTGCTGTCCCTCGACGAGCCCGACGGCGGGAGCGGAGGCGATCTCGCCGTTGGTGAGCTTGAACCAGACTCTCTCCTTGTCCAAGAGGTCGAGGGCATGGAGGGTCTGGTCGCATCCGCCGATGAAGATCATCGGACGTCCGCCGACGAGGGCGCAGGCGGGGGAGGCCCAGACGGCGAGTCCCATCTTGTAACGCCGGCTGGTCTTGCTTGTGAAGTGCCACTCGCGAATTTGGGGAGGCTCCTCCTCGGCGGGCCACCGACAGACGGCGCCGCCCTCGCAGGTCCCCCGGAGCGACATCCACAGCGTGTCCGCGGCGCGGACGCCCGGGGCCGACGCGAGCATGAGCACAACGGCGAGGACCGAGGGTCTCACGGCGCGGTCCTCCAGCGGTCGCGGACGGCGATCGCGTCCTCGGGACAGACGTCAACGCACTTCAGGCACATGTGGCACTCGCGCGGGTTGATCTCGCCGTCTCTCACGGCCTCTACGGAACAGGCTTCGGTGCACTTGCCGCAGTGGACGCACTTGTCGGGGTCGAACTCCAGACGCCGGACGCTGTGCTTGCCGGCCCATGCGATGGCTTCGCGCCAGGGACAAAGGTACCGGCACCATACCTGGGGGACCACGAGGGCCGCGAGGATGACCATCACCGTCGAGAGGAGCGACGCCGGATCGTAGACCTTGCTGAAGCCGAAATGGACGGGCGAGGTGATGCGGAGGCTCGCGGCCGCTGCCAGCACGATGATCGCGAAGGAAACGACCCGCAGGCGTCTGAGCTTTCCGTCCCACGCGCGCCTCTTCCAGACGAGGATGAGGAGCACAAGAATGAGCACCTCGGACCAGTAGATGCTCGCGTCCTCGACGAAGAAGATCCGCCGCGAGGACAGGTACGCCATCCAGGCGATGAAGACGCCGGCGATCACCAACGTGAGAACGAGCCGGGGCCGGGAGAACCCTCGCCCTTTCTCCGTCCGGTGCCACTTTCGGGCGGCGAGGCCGATGAACTCCTGCAGGGCCCCCGTGGGGCAGATCCAGCCGCAGAAGGTGGGCCCGAAGAGCATGGACATGACGAGCACGGTGACGGGGACTGAGCAGTAATAGAGGGCGATGATGTTCTCGCGGCCGATCTCATTGAGGCCGCGGTGGAAGTTGCGGATCATTCCGAAGACGCCGAGGCAGGTGAACACGACGAAGATGAAGATGAAGATCCCGAAGACCTGGTTGGCGTGCCTGTAGAACTGTCGCCGCTTGGCGGGGACGACGACGGGCGCCACCGCGAGGAGGCCCAGCGCGAGGATCGTCAGAAGCTCGACGTAGCTCCCCTGTAGGCCGCTCAGGCCCTTTTCGACGAGCTTAAGGTTGGAGGAGGCGCTTTCCGCGAGGTCCTCAAGATGCGTCAGGATGACGTAGACGCGGTCGAGCAACGGTCACTCTCCAATCGGATGGGGAGCGCGGGAGCATCGCCAGGGAAGGGCGTCGTGCGCGCGCAAGGCCTGGGATGCGCCGCCCGCAAGATGCGCGATGAGGGACACATCCGAGGCGACCTCGATGCGAACCTCCCGATAGGCTCCGCGGTCAGCGACGCTCACGACCCGCCCGCGGAAGCTCCCGGGCGTCCCATCCGTCGCGGGCTCGACCGTTTCGGGACGGATCCCGAGGTACCCGTCCTCGAAGGGGACGGGGCCGGGAAGCTCGAACTGCGCCCAATCGAGGCGGGCGAGGGTAACGCCATCCTCCTGGGCGAACCGGGCGGGGAAGACGTTGGCGAAGCCGAGGAACTCGGCCACGAAGCGGGTACGGGGCGCACGGAAGAGCTCATTCACGTCGCCGGTCTGCTCGATCCGTCCTTCCCGCATGACGGCGCAGCGGGACCCGAACGCCCAGGCCTCCTCCCGGTCGTGGGTGACGTGGATGGTTGCGGTGCCAAGCTCGCCGTGGAGCATCCGCAGGACGGCGAGCATCTGGGCCCGGGCGTTGTAGTCGAGCATGCTGACCGGCTCATCGAGGAGGAGGACGCGCGGCTGGACGACGAGGCTGCGGGCAAGGGCGACCCGCTTGCTCTCGCCGCCGCTCAGGGTCGCGGGATAGCGACCGAGAAGCTCTCGCAGGCGGAGCAGGTCCACGATGCGCGCAAAGGCGCTCTCTCGGGCGGCGCGCGTCATCCCCTGATAGCGCAGCCCGAAGGCGATGTTATCCCGGACCGAGAGGTGGTCGAAGAGGTCGATCGTCTGCGCCACGTATCCGACTCGGCGACGCCGGGGCGAGAGCCCCGTGATCTGGGCGCCGTCCAGGCGGAGCGCGCCCTCGTCGGCGCGATGGAAGCCCGCGATCGTGCGCAGGAGGCTGGTCTTGCCGCAGCCGCTCGGTCCGAGAAGCAGCAGGTAGTCGCCGGCGGCCAGCGACAGGGAGAGCTTCCCGAGCACGAAGTCGCCGAGGACGAGGCGCAGGTCGCGGATGTCAAGCAGCGGCGGCACGCGACGGCTCCTTCCCCGCTCGAGCGGTTGGAAGAACACGAACGACGAACTGGAGGAGGAAGAACATCACGAGGGAGAATCCCAAGAGGGTGGCGACGAGGGGGCCGGTCTCCACCATGCCGACGCTTTGAAAGCGGTTGTAGGCCGCGACGGGGGCGGTCTCGGGAGTGGGCGCGATGAACACGAGCGCGCCGAACTCGCCGGCGGCCCGCGCCCACGCGAGAACGACGCCCAGGAAGACCCCGCGGGAGGCCATGGGCAAGGCCACGCGGAGGAACGCCCCCCAGGAGGAGGCGCCGAGCGTGCGCGCGACAAGCTCCTTCTCCACGGCGACCGAGTCGAACGCGGCGAGGGCGCTCTTGGCGAGGAAGGGCATGGCGACGAAGACCTGCGCTAGGCAGATGCCCAGGAGGGTCCCGTCGAAGCGCAGTCCGAACGCGCGCTCGAGCACGCCTCCCAGGAATTGTTCCTTTCCAAAGACGCGCACGAGGGCGATGCCCGCCACCGACTGCGGGACGATGATGGGGATGTCGATCAAGGAGAGGAGCAAGGCGCGTCCCCGGAAACGCAGACGGCTCAGGGCATAGGCGAGCGGCACAGCGAAGAGCACAAGGAAAGCGGTGGAGGCCGTCGCCGTGAAGAGGGTCCTCCCGATGGCGGCGCGGATGCGCGGGTCGCGCAGGACGGTCTCGACGTTGCGGGGGTCTTCCCCGAGCATCGTGACGAACACGGGGAGGAGGACGAGGAAGACGAGCGCGAGGCCGCATCCCAGGAACACCAAGGTAGCAGGCGACCGTCCCGCCCCCCTGGCGCTGAAGACGGCGGTCAGCGTGAGGACGGAGATGATCGTCGCCTCCCACGCGAAAGGCTGGCAGAAGGTGAAGCTCAGGGTGATCGCCCAGAAATAGGCGAGGAGTCTCGCGCTTCGCGCGGTGGCCGCGAGCCCCAGGAGGAAGAGGAGGAAGAGGGCCTCCGCGTTCTCCAGGAGGACGATAAAGATGAGGAAGAGGGCGAAATAGCTCGCCACGAACGCGTACCAGTACGCCCCCGGGAGATGCGTGCTGATCTCGATCCCGACGTACAGGATGAGGAGGTTGACGAGGAGGAGGGCGCCGCTCGTGAGCGCGTCGGGCGCGAGGCGCTGTCCGAGGAAGCTGTGCGCCGCGATAAGCGCCATCACCCCTGCGCCGACGAGGAGCTCCCCCCTGCCGCGCAGGAGAACCCCCGCCACGAAGAAGTTCGCCAGGAGCAGGAGGACGTTCAGGAGCTCCAGCGGCTCCAGAAACCCGAGGAGCGCGAATAGGCCATAGAGGGCGACGTGCGCCGCCAGCAAGGTCACAACGACCGTTCGTCGCAAGCGCACATCGCTCATCGGAGGTCCCCCGCATATCGGGCGACGCTCTCGAAGGGGGGAAACTTTTCCCGAGCGCCGTAGAACAGCGCCGGGCTCACCTGACGCAGGCCGTTCCTGGCTATAACGTCCGCCTTCTTCGCGAGGAACCAGCGCACGAAGTCGCCGGCCGCCGCTTCGTCCGCGCCGCGATCGGGGATGGCAAGCGTCCAGGCGCTCGGCTCGCCCCTCACGGTCACGGTCTCCTTCGCGCCGCTCTTGAGCTTCTCGAAGGCGACGGTCGCGCGCGAGTAGTCGACATCCTGGGAGCCGAGGTTCACTTGCGGGTCAAGTTCGATGTAGCGCATGTCCATCGCGATGCAGATCGAGCGATAGACGAAGCCGTAGTCGACCTCCCCGGCCCGAAGGAGCGCCGCAAGCCTGGAGACGTCGTCCACCACCTTGTCGGACTTCGCAAGAAGTCGGTCATACAGCGATCGGCCGCTTCGCAACTCTTCGAGTTTCCAGACGAGCAGGGTACGGTACCCGCTCGGGCCCTGGTTCTCGTCCACCCGTCCCACGCGGACGTCGTCGCGCAGCAGCACGCTCACCCAGTCGTCCTCGGCGGCGCTGACGTCGGGCGCACGCTTCCCGACGCCCAGCACCACCTCATCGCACGCGAAATCGAGTCGCCATGAACAGACCCCGGAAAGGAGCTCCGACACGAGCGCGCTGTCCGCGAGGATGAGGAGGTCCGCGGAGCGTCCGAGTTCGGTGAGCTTGCGACAGGCGACCTGGCTGCCGCTTCCCTCGGTCAGAAGCTCGATGCCCAGGTCGCTGCGGCAGTCGTGGCGGACGGTGTCGAGGACAGGCGTCATCCCCGCCGCATGGAAGACACGCAACGGACGCGCGGGGGCGTGGACTTCGCTTCGGGAGCACCCCGCGACGAGCCCCGCCAAGCACAGCGCCGGAAGAATTAGCTTACACACCGGCAGCCCCCTTCCCCGAAGCCTCCTCGCATTTCCTGCGCGCGCCGACGGCCGCGCCCAGCGCGATAACGAGCTGCGCTTGGAGCGGGACATGGAGGCTTGCGCCCAGGCTTTCCTCGAGCGCCTTGGCGAGGGCTTGGTTTCGCGCCCCCCCACCCACGAAGGAATATACTCCGCGGTGTCCAACGCGGCGGACCATCGAGGCGATGCGGGCGGCGATCGCGTTGTGGGCGGCGGCGGCGATGTCGGCCTTCGGGATACCCCTTGCGAGCATGCCGACCACTTCGCTCTCGGCGAAGACGGCGCAGGTGGCGTTCATCTGGAGCATAGTGTGGGAGGTGAGCGCGGCCGAAACGAACTCCTCGTACGACAGCTCAAGCCTGCGGGCGAGGACTTCCAGGAAGCGGCCGGTGCCGGCTGCGCACTTGTCGTTCATGCTGAAATCGTCGATCTCGCCGGCGTTGTCGATCGAGATCACCTTCGTGTCCTGTCCGCCCACGTCGATGACGGTGTGAATAGCGCCTCCCGGCGCTCCACACGCCAGCGCACCCGCTGCGCACGCCTTGATCTCGGTCATCACGAGGGTGCCGAGGTCCGTGAGCCGCCGGCCGTAACCCGTCGTTGCGACGGCTTGCACATCCGACTTCCCGGCCCCGGCTTGGCGCAGGGCCTCCTCGTAGACCGCGAGGGCGGTCTTTCCCGGGAGGTCTGCGCTGGGGAGGAGCGCGGAGCCGACGACCTCTTCGCCGTCCAGGATGACCGCCTTCGTCGTGGTCGAACCGACATCGATCCCCGCGTAGATCACGTCTTTTCCCCCAGCGTTTCGAGGAAGGCCTCGATTCGGACGCGAAGCTGCTCCGTGTCCTCGAGGCTGTAGTCGGTTCGCAGGTTGAGGAGCGGAACGCCGGCGCCCTTGAGAGTCCGGGACAGGCGATATGTCTCCATGTCGAAGAGCTGACAGAGGCGCAGGCCGTAGTGGATGACGCCGTCCGCCTTGTGCTCCTTGGCAAGGTCCAGCACCCGCGTGATGCGTCTCCCCTGCGAGATGAAGCACGGGCAGGGGCTCGCGAAGACGTACCGCAAGGCAAGGGCGCGAAGGAGGGCGGTTCGTCCCCGCTCCTCGACGACCACCGGATCGAAACAGCTCTGGGCCCCCGAGCACAGCGTATCCGCCACAACGTCGCCTCCCGACTGCTCAATGAGGTTCAGCACCTTGAAATTCGGCCAGAGGACGGGCGCGCCCGTGAGCACGAGGCGCGGGCGCCGGACGGACGGCTCCGCCTGCACATGCTCGACCTCGGCGACCACCTTCTCGGCCTCGGCGAGCCAGGTTTCCAGAGGCACGCCCTTCCACGAGGCCTGGACAATGACAAAGAGGTCTCGGATCGACAGCGCCTGCGGATTCCTTGCGCGGGCGGCCTGCAGCCGACGCACGAGCTGCGTCCGGCGGGCGCAGAGGTCGATCGCCTTGCGCAGGGCGCGCGTGCGGAGTTTCGCGCCCAGCCGGCGGGAGAGGAAGTCCACGAGGCGTCTGAGCTCCTTCACCGCAAAGGACGCGTAGCGGCGAGAATCCTGCTCGGGAGGGAGGTTGAACATGAAGACGGGCTTCCAGTCCGACAGGACCTCGCCGAGCTTGCGCTTGGCGTCGCAGCTCGCCGCACACAACACCACCTCGCAGCGGTTCGCTAGAGAATCCGGATCGACGAAGGACGCGAATGAGGCCTTCGCAAGCGGACAGATCTCCCCTGAGAGGAGTTCCTCGCCGGGCTGCACGAGGGCGGCGTTCCCGCAACCCAGGCGCACCGGGAGGCCCCCGAGGGCATAGACGATCTCCACGGGGATCATGTTGCAGAAGTAGCCGATGAGCCTGGCGTCCGGAGGGACGCGCTCGTGGCGAAGGGCCTCCTCGAAGAACGCGATCGACGACGGCCGCCTGGCGAGCGCGGCGAGGGCGCGGAGCTCCTCGTCGACCACGAAGCGGCTGCGCCGCCGCACGACGGAGTCGCCCATGCGGTGGGGCTGCAATCGATACCGGGCATCGAACTGATCGGCGCTCATCGTGTCTCCACTTTGAACCGGGACCGCACGACCGGCAGACCCGCGTAGTCCAGCGTCAGACACTCGTCCCTCGGGCACTTCTCGACGCACTTGAGACACAGCACGCAGTCGAACGAGCTTACGTCCGGGCGCTCCATCTCCCGGCGGACGAGGTCGATGTCGGCGGGGCAGACGTCCGCGCAGACGCCGCACTGATTGCACTTCGCGGCGTCCTTGCGCAGCGTGAAGAATCCGCCGCGATTGAAGAGGCCGGCGATCATCCCCATCGGGCACAGGCGGCACCACAGGCGCCTTCCCACGAGGAAGCTCCCGAGGAAGACGGCCAGCAGGGTCACGCTTGCGACCCGGAAGAAGCCGAAGCCCCATTCCCAAGTCGGAAGCCCGCTGTAGTTGCTCAGCCCATGGGCCGCGACGGGGCAGACCTGCTGGCTCGGGCAGATCTTGCAGAATGGATAGATCGGGATCTTGCAGCCGGCGAACTTGCCCTGCTCGTCCACGTGGGGGGCGGCCTTTGCCATGGCGAGCGCGACACCCGCCAGGCTCAGTCCGGAAAAGAGGTAGGTGAGCTTGACGGGCTGCGAGGGCTTGAGATGGGGCAGGCCCACGAGTTTTCTCAGCCAGTCGAGGATACCTCCCAGCGTGCTCAGGGGGCAGAGCCAGCCGCAGGTCCATCGCCCCGAGAGGAGACACAGTCCCAGAAGGAGGACCATCGCGCCCATCGCCACGGAAAGCCCGCTCACCGCGGCGGGGTCCCGCCGGGCGACGAGCGTCAGGTCGGACTGCATGATCCGCTGGAGGAGTTCGAGATTGCATCCTTGAACGTATCCACCGTCCGCCGTGAAGCGGCAGGGCGCCGAGGGAAGGTGGAGCATGCGTCGGTCGTGGAGGAGGACGGGGGAGGTTTCGGAGAGGAGCATCATGTTCGGCTGGGCCTCCCGACGGCGCTCGAGCATGCCCTGGTAGTCGGCGTAGTTCTGTCGGAACGCGAACCCCCCGTAGAGGAGGACGAGAAGGCACGTTGCGCGCACGACCCGCCTGAAGTTGGACAGGCTCAAGAGGGATTGCAGCAGCACGAGAAGGGAGGCCACCCCTCCCATGAAATACGCCGGGCGGATCAGGAACCAGTAGAACCCGGACTTCCCGGGAGGGACGGTCCGGTAGGCGTCAAAGACCGCAAGAACGCTGACCACCAACGTGGCCGCGGGGAGGACGAGGAAGACGCGACGCGCGCGGCCCCGGGGCAGATAGACCGCGGGGAGCACGATCAGGAGCAGGACGGTCACGAGAGGGGTGTTGAGCGACGCAAGCCACCTCTCCACCCGCGGGTCGACCGAGAGAGCCCGGTATGCGATCCAAAAGGCGGCGGTCGCGGCAAGGAGAATCCCAAGGAGCGCCGCGGGGCGCTTCACCCGCCGCGACAAGGCCGCAAGAAGCCCCACCACAAGCACGGCGAGGAACGGCGACGTGAGCGGCGTCGCGGCATCAAGAAGCGGATCGATCAGTCGGACGATTGGCACGGATCTTCCGTATCGTGAGTAAGAGAAACGTGAGCGCCATTGGGAGGAGGTACCAGAGGAAGTAGTACTCGGCGTGACTGTCGGCGATCACCTCGATCCTGGCGATGGAAGCCTCGGGGGGCACAGCCGGGGCCTGGGGCCTCCAGCGGAACTCGCGATAAGCCTCCTTCCGGGCTGGATCCAGAACGATGCGCGCCACCTCGACGTTATCGGCGCGCACGTTCGTCCCCCACTTAAGAAGGAACGGCTTGGGGGACGCCGCGAGATCGGCGACGCCGGCGACGAAGAAGAAGCGCAGGGACACGATCTTGTCGAACTCCACGAAGATGCTCGGCGTTTCCACGTGGAGGGGGAGCGTGCGTCCGTCGGGGGCGAGCACGGTGACCTGGCGGATGTCGTCGATGGCGAGGCCCGGGGCATCGAACCTGCCAAGCGCAATGATCTCGCCCGGACCGGGGACGGCGGTGGGCGCCCGGCCTTCGTCAGTCGCGAGATTTTGACCCAGCGGCTGGAGTTCGAGGGGAAGGGCATCCGCGGCCAGTGCGCTGCGCGGCGTCGCAAGAAGCACAAGGAGTCCGGCGATCGCAGCGAGGCATGCGGAGTCACTCAGCGATCTTGAATTGACCGTAGACAATCGGATCCAGCACCGAGTACTTGTTCCCGCGCCAGTAGGAAACGGTCTCCTGATTGCCGGATCGCACCGTGCGGGTGAAGTTGAGATAGAAGGTCTTCGCGTCCATGATTCCGAGGAGCCGGCGGGGGATGCGGCATTCGACGAGGTTGCCGGCCGGGTTCGACTTGACCTCGATCCCGTCGGTCCCGCGCTCGCAGGCAACGCGTCCCGTCACCCGCTCGAACCAGACGACGACGGGCCTTTCGTCAGGGGACGCGGCGACATAAACGCCGGTCTCGTCAAGGGAAGGCGCGCCGTCCGTCTGAAAGCCCAAGAGGCAGTACAGGAACTGATCGTCGACGCTCACCCGGAAGCGAGACTGTTCCCGCGCATCGCGGTTCTCGTGATAGTTTCCTCGGGCGACATAGTCATGGAAGGCGGCGCAGAGGTAGGCGCTCCGCCACTCGTCGCCGTCCGCTTTCCCGTCGATCCGGACACCGGCGGCCTTTGGAAGATCGCAGACGTCGGCGGCGTTCTCGACGTCGAGGGCCTTGAGGACCCTGGAGCGGTTTTGGCCGTCCACGAGCTTGAGGTCGATGGCGTACTTTCCGTCCGGGACGCCGGGCTTGCGGCGGAGCCTCACGGAGAAATATTCCTTGCTTCCCCCCGACTTCGTCGTCCGGAGCACCGGGAAGGAATTCCAGCTTGGCGATGGGCGGACCTCGGCGCCAAACTCGTTGCTGGCGACCTCGAGGTTGATGTTGGCAATGTCGCGATCCATGGTGTTGAGGAGGTAGACCCGGAAGGCGGCCTCCTCACCGATCCGAAGTTGCCCGTCCCGGATGTCCACCTTGACGGCGAGATTATCCTGCGCTTGGGCGAAGACGTCGTTGCACAGATGCGCGAAGGAAAGGACGGGATAGAAAACGACCACGAGAACCGCGGCAAGTGAGCGCCCGAACATGGAGTCCCTCCCGGAGAGCCCTTGGGGGACGGCTTTTCCCCGCCGTCCGCGCAAACGGTCGCGTGATTATTACCGTGGGTGTAAGGGGTTTCAAGAGGGACAACGAGGTCGAAGCAGGTAGAGAGTGTAACGCCCGCCCTCGCTCTTTGGGAGTTCGGCGCGGCTCAGGCCCTTCGTCGCTGCGCTCCTCAGGGTCACCAGATTCCGCGGAACGCGGAATGTGGTGGAGGCGGCGGGAATCGAACCCGCGTCCCGTGACACTTCAGCGGAGGCTTCTACGCGTGTACTCGATCTATTGTATCTCGCGCCCTTCGCTCCGATCGAGAGGATCGTCGGGTCGCCAGCGCGAAGTTAGTTCTCGTCAACCGGTCCTCGCGCCAAGCCGGCCGACAAGCTCACAACTTTACGTTTCCGGGCGCGAGTGAGCGCCGCGACTCCGGAACCGTGACCGCGTTAAGCGGCCATTGCCAAACTGGGCTTGGCAGTTGTTAGGGTGTGAGGGGTTTTACGAGGCCGCCTCACAACCTCGACGCGCGACATCCGCCTCAAGTTGTCCGGTCGAATCCGTTCGCCCCCAAAAGAGTTACGTTTCGCGCCCGCCGCGCCGCCCCCGGGCGTATTCCCGGGCCATTTCGCGGTCTGCGGTGCGGCGCTTGATCGCCTCGCGCTTGTCGTACTGTTTCTGGCCTCGGCCGAGACCCAGTTCGACTTTCGCGAGGCCTCTATCCGTAAAGTATACCGTAAGCGGCACGAGCGTCAAACCCCGCTCCGCGAGCTTTCCCGTGAGCCGCCGAATCTCGCGGGCGTGGAGGAGGAGCTTTCGCTTCCTCAGGGGGTCATGGTTGAAGGTTTCGGTCGCCTGCGCGTATGGCTTGATGTGGAGGTTATAGAGGTAGGCCTCCCCGTTGTCGATGCGGGCATAGGAATCGGCGAAGCTCACCTGTCGATCCCGCAGGCTCTTGACCTCCGTTCCGAGGAGGGCCAGTCCCGCTTCGACCTTCTCGAGGATCTCGTAGTCGAAGCGCGCCCGTTTGTTCCGTGCGATGAGAAGCATGGGAAGCGCTCCCACCCCCCTTCCGCGGCGCAGCCGAACCTTGATTTCTCCGTACGCGCTATCCTGACGCCGTGTCGCTTCCGGTCTGCCGGTTTTGCGTTCGTCGCCGGCTCAGGAAGTAGATCGTCGCGGCGAGCAAACCGCAGACGGCCCCGAACAGGACGTAGCTTCCGACCCGCCAAGCCAGTCCCGCAGCATCCAGCCGCCAGCGCGGTCCGGGACGGGAAAAGAGAAGCACCTTGAAGCCGAAGCGGGCGAGGTTCGCCACGATCCCTGAGAGGACGGCGACCGGGAAGAGCCGCAGGGCGGAGGGCTGTCGCAAAGAATCGCCGCTGCCCAAGAGAAGGTCAGCCGCGAAGCCTGAGGCGGCGAATTCCACGGGCGCTAGAAACCGTCCCGTCCCACTTGACAAGACCATGATAACCCCGCCGGCGGTCACGCTGGCGCCAGTTGCCGCCAGTCGCGAGCGCGTGAGAACCTTGGCCGCAAGGATGGGCGTGAACCACCAAATGACGCTGTGACCGGGAAGCCCCAGCCTCGGATCGAAGTAGGTCTTTGCAAGTCCGGCGACCACCCCGAGAAGCGCGACTTTCCAGGCGACGCTGAGGACTCCGCTAACGCCCGTCGCCTGCGCCCCCGCGCTTCTTAGGCTCATGTCTTCCGACCGGCTTCCAGATTCGATCACCCCTTGTGCTCCTTTCCACGACGAGGACCGCCCGTCCCAGGACGAGGGAGGGCCTCACCCAATTCATCGTCTCCACCCTGGCGTCCAAGTCAAGGGCCTTGCCGTCCTGTCCACGAACCTCGTCGACCCCGGCCTCGAGAATCTCGGAGACCGGGGCGACGCCGGTGAGTTCCCGGATGGCTCCGAGCTCCAGGAAGCGCCCGTCGTCCCCCCCTGCCCGAAGCCCGACCGCGGCCAAGGCTCCTATGAGACCATCGGACGTTCCGGCCAAACCTTTGAGCAGGACACTAGTCCCGCGGATCGCATTTTGAGCATCCGCCTGGGCAAGGACCTCGCGCTGGGCGCGGCGCCCGAAGGCGCGCACCGTCTCGGTCGCTTCGGACTGGGACGCGACGCACAAGCCGGGATCGCTCCCCGTCTCAGAGGAGCGCCGCGGGAACTCCTCGGCCTGCCGCCAGATCCGTTCGCCTTCACGCCTCGTCGCAGCGACCGCGATGCATGCGGAGCTGTTATGGGAGGTATACGGGATCCGGGGGTCGACGAGAAGCTGATGCCGGGTCACGCCGAGGGTGACCCAGCCCGCGTCCCGCAGTCTCTGAGCCAGAGTCCTTGCGCGCCAGCCGGTTCCCCTGCTCCCGACGACGTCGGTGTCGTCGATACCGACGAGAAGCACATCGCGGGCGCCCGCCATCCATGGTCCCCTGAGTTTGCGCGCAAGACAATGCCCGCCGCCAGAGGGCTTTAGTCCTGCGCGTATAGCGGATCCAAGTAGACTACGAACACAAGCGAGTCATAGTAGGTTCCGGACGGTCCCCTGTCCGTGGACGTCTCGCTCACGCCTCCATTCATGTCCGTTCCGTCCCTCTGGACGGCGCGCACGAGATGCCCGGCGTCCGAGTAGGACTTGACCGAGCCGTCGCCGAAGAGGACGTTCCACGCGGAGTCGTGGTTCTGCATGTATCGCTTGGGGTCCGTGCCGCCCGAGCCCGTACCCAAGGCCCATCCGGCGAGGGAATCCGAGACCAGGCCTTTCCCGATGTGCTCATCGAGCTTGAGGCACCCGAAGCGGTCCTCATCTAGCACAACGCGCAAGGAGTAGCTCGTGAGAAGGCAGCAGGGCTCGTTTTTCTGATTTGTTTGTCCCGAACCCGCCTGGAGGGCGCAGCGCGGCTCGCCCGAGGACGGCCAATTATTGGAATTCGGCGCATGGTTCTTGAAGTTGTTCGCGTCGTCGTAGTCCGTGACGCGCGCTTTGCCGCCCGTCGTGTAGAAGGGCTCGTCGGCGTCGAAGGTGAAGCCGCTCTTTCGCGTATCGCCGACCTCTGCGCCGTATTGCCGGGAAGGGCAGTCCAGGACGCTGGCGCCTTTCTGCGTAAGGTATCCGCCCGCGAGGAGGAGCCCCAGGCCGGTCGGGAGGGCGGGCTTTTCGGCGGTCCCTGTCTTAACGTCCGTGTTCAGCAGATGGAAGAAGTCGCTCTGGAGATCCTGCTCGACCGTGGCCACCTCATTGTTCAATCCCCAGCCGTAGATCGTGGGGAGATAGCCGGAGTTATCGACGCCGTACATCTGGAAGGCGAGCCCGATCTGGCGCAGGTTGGAGCGACACTGGGTTTTGCGGGCTTCCTCTCGCGCGCGCCCCAATGCCGGGAGAAGCAGCCCCACCAGGAGCGCGATGATCACCATCACCACCAAGAGCTCGATCAGCGTGAAACCCCGCGGGCGGGCGCGGACGCGCCTTTCAGAGAGACCGTCCGGTACAGAAAGCCCAAGCATTACCGTCTCCTTTCCAAGCACGGGAGGTATGCCCGTTTCCAGACATGCCCTTCGTCCCGCAGTCGCGGGACCATCGCCCGGGCGCCTTGGCAACCGCGCTGTAGGCGCGTCGGGTCGGAGCGGACGCGAAGGATTCTCGCTGGATATCGCAGTCGAGTCAAGGAAAAACGCTACAGGGAGGCCGGCGCCGACGCCGCCACCTCAAGAAGGTGGAAGAGGAGCTTTCCCCCGGCGAAAGACTTCTCAACGGGTATGGAGAGCTCCCTTCCCCCCGGCTCTTCCCCGGAGACGCCCGTGGGCACGTTCTTGCTCACGGTCACGTCGCCGAGAGCGATCACGTCGTAGACGAGCGGGCTGGGGAGATCCTTCCACACCGACATGCGGATATTGACGAACTGCCGGCTTCCCTGATCGACGAGGCTGACCTTGTCGATCGTAAAGAACTCCTCCTGCCCTTCCGCCGGCACGATCGAGGGCGCGACGTCCAGGCGAGGGCCGCCACAGCCGGCGAGCGCGAAGGCTGAAACGAAAACAGCGACGACTCCCAGGCGACGGCTGTCCATGTCGATCTCCCTCCATGACAGGATCGCATCGCCCGCGCGGTCCGGGCGTCCCAGCAGGCGCCCGTCATCATCCCACCCGGAGGGAGCCAAGTCAACAAGGTCGTGGGAGAAGAGCTTCGACCGGGGGTCTCCGATCGAAGCCCGCACGGCGCGCCACTCCCGGGAAAGCCTTGATTTCCCGGCCAAGGGAACGTACGCTGCCGAGGTCCACCGAAAGCTTTCTGCGCCCTTCGGGCGTGTGGATCAGATCCACGGCCGCGGCCTCTACGTGGTCGGGCGGAAGGAGTCGATGCGAGCATGGCGTTGACGATCGGCGACTGTCTCTCCCCCGAACGGGTGTGTTTCGTCACGGGAAATACCAAGCACGAAGCCCTCGAGGAGCTGATCGACCTCCTAGCCGGCTCGGCGGCGATCGGGGACCGCGCAGCACTGGCACAAGCCGTCTGGCACCGCGAGGAGCTCATGAGCACGGGCATCGGGATAGGGATCGCCGTCCCCCACGTGCGGCTCAAGGGGGTCACCAAGACGGTCATGGCGGTGGGGGTGCACCGCAAGGGGCTGACGGACTACGCATCGATCGACGGCAAGCCGGTGCACATCATCGCGCTGATCGCGGCGGGCGAGGGCCAGCACGCGGAGTACCTCCGCTTGCTAGCGCAGGTGGTCGATATCCTCAAAGACCCCGCGAGACGCGCTAGCATCCTTGGACAGAATGATCCGAAGGAAGTCCACCGTCTCCTCACAAGCGGGGGCGCCCGATGACCCCCGCTCTTCCCCTCGGCGCGCTTCCGATCCACCCCCTGCACCCGAACCTGCTCCTCCTTCTCGGGATCGCCATTTTCGGCGGGACGGTGGGGGCGAGGGTATTCAAACGGCTGCGCATCCCCCAGGTGGTCGGCTACATCGTGATCGGCGTGCTGCTGGGCGACAGCGGGATCGGCCTCTTCCATCAGGACGTGGTCGAGTCGATGCGGCCGTTCAACTACTTCGCGCTCGGCATCATCGGGTTCATGATCGGGGGAGAGCTGCGCCGGGAGGTGTTCCAGAAGTACGGGAAGCAGTTCTTCGTGATCCTGATGAGCGAGGGTCTGGGGGCGTTCCTCTTTGTCGGGGGGCTGACGACCTTAGTGGCGTGGCTCGTCGGCGGCGACTTCCGGTCGGCGCTGGCGCTGGGCGTGGTGCTGGGCGCGATCTCGTCCGCGACCGCGCCCGCCGCCACGGTGGACGTCCTCTGGGAGTACAAGTCGGGCGGTCCCCTCACGACGACAGTGCTGGCGATCGTGGCGCTGGACGACGGGCTAGCGCTCTTACTCTTCGCGGCGGCGGCCAGCGTGTCGACCGCGCTTCTGGGCCAGGGGGACGCTGGCCTCGCCTCCTCCTTCCTCAAGCCCGCGTACCAAGTCATCGGCGCAGCGGTCCTCGGGACGCTCGCGGGCGTGATGCTCAACTACGTGCTGCGAAGGCTCAAAGACAGCGCCAACTCGCTGGCGTTCACCATCGGGACCGTCATCGCCGTCATCGGGCTCACCATGATGCTCGAGGTCGACATGATCCTGTCGGCGATGTGTCTTGGCGCTACCGTCGCCAACCTAGCCCCGCGCCGAAGCCGAAACGCCTTTGAGCTAGTGGGGAGCTTCTCCGCCCCGCTCTACGTCCTCTTTTTCACGCTCGTGGGCGCGAGGCTGAGCATTTCGAACATGAGCCTGTGGACGGGTGGGCTGGCGCTCGCCTACGTGATCGGCCGCACCGGCGGCAAGATGTTGGGGGCATGGCTTGGTGCGCTCTGGGCGTCCGCCGCGGCCTCCGTGCGCCGCTACCTGGGCCTGTGTCTCTTCAGCCAGGCGGGGGTGGCGATCGGCCTGTCGATCCTGGCGGCCCACAACCTTCCGGCCGACATGGCCCAGACTGTCCTCATCGTCATCACGGGCACGACGCTCCTGGTGCAGATCATCGGTCCCCCGTGCGTAAAGCTGGCCATCCAGAACGCCGGGGAGGTCGGCATGAACGTCACGGAGGAGGACCTGATCCGCGAGCACACCGTCGGGGACGTCATGGAGAAGAACCCCGTAACCCTCAGCGAGGAGACGCCCCTGCCGGAGGTCTTCCGGACCTTCAGCGCCCATGACTTCCTAGCGTACCCCGTCGTCGGGGCCGATCAGAAGCTTGTCGGGCTCATCTCGTTCCAGGAGCTCAAGGGCACCTTAGCTTACGGCGAACTTCAGCCGCTGCTCGTCGCGCACGACATCGCAGATCGACCTGTCGCGACGACCACCCCGGAGACGCCTCTCCAGGAAGCGCTCGACCAGATGAAGGAAATGCGGCTGGAGCACATAGCGGTCCTTTCGGAGCCCGGCGGGAAGCTCGTCGGCTTTCTCGACCGGGCGCTCGTGATGCGGGCCATCACGTCGGAACTCGTCCGTCGCAGCGAGCGGGCGCACGGGCATCTCGAAACAGCCTGAATGACCTGCACAATACCGGGGGAAAAGGAAGGGGCCCGCGCCTCCCGGCGCAAGCCCCTTCCCACACGAAATCCAGCCGCAACCTAATCCTGCGCGTACAGCGCGTCGAAGTAGAGCTCGTAGATCTTCGCGACGGAGTTCGCGTCCTCCACCTTTTGCGTGAAGTTATTGCAGATGTGCTTGAAGACGCTGAGTCCGCCGTCACTGAAGGTTTTGACGGAGCCGTCCGCGAAGAGCACGTTGTAGGCGGCGTCATGGTTGGAGTAGAACCAGCGCGTGCTGAGACTCGTCGCAGTTGAGTACCCCACGCCGTACCGCCACTTCGTGTAGTCGACGTACGTCCAGATGGTTCCCCCAGACCAGTTCTCGCAGTAGCCGCGGCCGAAGAAGCCCCACACCGCATCGGAGGCGAGGGCCTTCCCCTGCATCCGCTCAAACTGGTAGCTGTTGACGGAATAGTCGCCGACCTTGTATTCCGGGCGAACCTGGTACGAGCCAAGGACGTTGGCGCGCATCCAGTTTCCAGCCCTGGACGCAGCGTTCCACGTGCCCCACGCCGTGTAGTCCTGGCCCCCGTACGAGCTGGGGAAGGTATAGGTGGAACGGTACCCGATCCAGCCGTACCAGCCGTACTGGAAGATGGATCCGCCGAGAGTTCCAGCGCCGTGGGCACCGTCAAACTCTCCAATCGTGTCGTCGTCTGTCCACGTCGTCCGGCCGCCGCTCGTCCAGAACGGCTCGTTCGGATCAAAGGTGCCCATCGATTCCAGACGCTTCTTCCACGCCTGGAGGATTGTCTTCCCGCCGGAGGCCGTGGCAAGATCGCAGGGCTCTCCGATATCCGTGTCGGTCGACGGGAAGGTCCTCGACGGGCAGTCAAGGACGTTGGCGCCCTTCTGGGTCAGATATCCACCGGCATAGAGGAGCCCCAGGCCGGAGGGTATACCGCCGCCCGTATTGGCCTTGAACAGGGGATCGGTAAACCACCGCGGCTGCACGGTGCCGAAAATATCCGCCTGATACTGGTAGTGGGACGGGTTCGTCAGTGACCCATATGCGACTTTCTCGGCCATGTAGAGCTGGCAGGCGATACGATCCGCGTTGGGTCCGTAACCCGCGTTCTGATTCACGGTGGAGTGGTTATACTTGGTGCCGACCCAGAAACCGTATCCGCACGGCGTCCAACCCTTGTTGTCCGTCGTGTACATGTTCATGGCGAGGCCGATCTGGCGGAGGTTGGAGCGGCACTGCGTTTTGCGGGCTTCTTCACGGGCGCGGCCGAGCGCCGGAAGAAGGAGCCCTACGAGAAGGGCGATAATCACCATCACCACGAGAAGCTCGATTAGCGTAAATCCCCGTTTTCTCATGCTCGATTCTCCTATACGTTATGTTAGAACCCTCTCCGCTTCATCCCCTTGCGCCTAGCACTCACGCGTCGCGGTTACATCACCTCCTCTCTCTGCCAATACTGGCCATGGCAGCGTATCACAAAAACTCTCACGAATAGCTTACCCCAAGGGGGGATCGCTGTCAAGCCGGAAAGCGTTTCCATATACATAACCCTTTCCCGCCGAACGGATTACATCGCAGGGGAAAGGGCGTGGCGCGCTTTTCAACGCAAGACGGGAGTCGGGAATTGTTTAGCTTTGGACAAATCGCCCGTAGCGATTCTCCCCGATCCGGGCTCAGATTGAGCCTAAGATTTTCGACGTGCTCCCCCGGAGGTTGAACGCACCCGCGTAGCGCATGATGGCGGCCCTGACGGCGGACATCACGACGGCGGCCGGGTCCTCAACGAGCCCGCGCTTCTTGACGTTGGAAAACAGCTTCGCGGTCGCGTCCCGGATCTCATCCTCGTAGTAGACATAGTGTCCGGCCACGTGCGTGACGGCTAAGAGTTCCGCCGGTTTCGACTTCAGCTCGTCGGCGGACCAATGATCGGCCTTGCGAAGCCACTTGTGCCAAGGGGCGCGTGCGAGGACCGCCGCGCTCATGCGCTCGCGGAGGCGCGACCTCCCCCTTCTCACCTTGCGCTCTTCGAGCGCGGCCAGCCGCAGGAGCGCCCCCGTCTGCGCCGCAGCAAACGAGGGTCCGACGTTCGCAGCGGTGATCCCGTATTCGGGATGGAGGGCGAGGATCGGATCGCTCAGGTAGTCGGCGTTGTGCTCCTTGAAGCCGATCCCGAGCTCGCGGGCAACCGCGGGGAGGCTCGCGGCGGCGCCGTAGTCGAAGCCGCCGACGTTCTCGAGCATCTCGATCTTGGCGCCCGTCTTCCCGACGACGAAGGCGGGTCGCGGAAGCTTGCGCTCGGAGAGCTCCCCCAAGATCGCCGCGACGGACTGCCGGAAGTGCTCCGCGGTGACGCTCGCCCCCGCGGTCTCTTCCGTGCCGATCTCATAACTCACCGGGGGCTTGCGCAGACGCTTCCGCTCGGCCTCGCAGAACTCGAAGAGATCCGCCGTCAGCCGGATCCTCTTGGCGTCGTCCATCTCCACGTGCGCGGGCGGGGCGAAGGAGCAATCGATGTGAATCCCGGCGTAGCCCGCGCGGACGCACGCCGTGAGCGTCTTCTTGACGGAGCGCATCGCCTCCCGTTCGCCGAGGGGCTTCTCGCGCTCCTTGTACCACGGGCCGCAGTGATCCACGCTCACGAAGCGAAGGTACGAGCGGCCTGCGGCTAGTCGCGCGGCCGCTTCCTCCTCGACGGCGGCGATCCGGCGCAGGAAGGTCTCCTGGTCGAGGCCCATGACGTACCCGCCTCCGGGATCCTCGCTCACCTGGTTACGGCTCGCCACGAAGAGCACGGGGAAGCCGTGCTCCATCCCGAGCTCGATGGGCGCCCGGATGAGCTCCTCCGACATGGGACACACGCCAAGCAGCGTCAGGCGATCGGCGTCCCGCAGTCGCGGGATCGAACGCGCCGCGTCCCCGAGCGAAACCTGTTCCACACGCCCCATCGATCGTGCCTCTCTTTCCGTCGTGCGCGGCGCCGCGGCGGCCCTTCCGCGTGGCAACGAAGGGGGGCGTCCGCCCGCCGGCGCGACGCCCCCTGCGTTTCCGGTCTCATCTACTGCCCTTCTTCCCGCGCGGCGCCAACTCCTCCCGGGAAGTGCAACCTAGCTGAACTGCTGGTTGACGAACGCCGGGGCGGCCGTGGCGAGGCCCGCCCACCAGTGTTCGGAGCCCGAGATCATTCCGATGACGTCGTCGCGGTTATCCCCGTTGAAGTCGCCCACCTGGACGTTCGTCCACGTGACGCCCGTCGACCAACTCCCCAGAAAGGTGTTCGTGAACGCGCTGCCAGTGGAGACCCCGGCCCACCATTGCCCGGTGTTGGTCCGCGCGACGACGTCGGCCTTGCCGTCGCCGTTCACGTCGGCCACGCGCACGTCGTTCCAAGTGAAGGCCGTCGACCAAGTTCCCAGCAGCGTGTTGGTGAGGGCGCTGCCCGTGGAGATCCCCGCCCACCATTGGCCCGCGCTTGTCCGACCGATCACATCGGCCTTGCCGTCGCCGTTGATGTCGGCGACGCGCACGTCGTTCCACGTTACCGCTGTCGACCAATCCCCCAGCAAGGTGTTGGTGAAAGCGGTGCCCGTCGAGATCCCCGCCCACCACTGGCCGACGTTCGTCCGACCGATGACATCGTCGCGACCGTCGCCGTTCAAGTCGGCGACCCGCACGTCGCTCCAGGTCACCGCCGTCGACCAGGTGCCGAGCAAACGGTTCGTGAAGGAGGTCCCGGTCGAGACCCCCGCCCACCACTGGCCGGCGTTCGTCCGGCCGATCACGTCGTCTCTGCCGTCGGCGTTGATGTCCGCGACCTGCACGTCGCTCCAGGTCACCGCCGTCGACCAGGTGCCGAGGAAGCGGTTCGTGAAGGACGTCCCGGTCGAGACCCCCGCCCACCACTGGCCGGCGTTCGTCCGGCCGATCACGTCGGCTTTTCCGTCGCCGGTGATGTCCGCGACCTGCACGTCGCTCCAGGTCACCGCGGTCGACCACAGGCCCATGATCTTGTAGGTGAAGCTCGTGCCCGTGGAGAAGCCGACCCACCATGCGCCCTCGGCGGTGTATGCGATGATGTCGGACCTCCCGTCGCCGTTAACGTCGCCCGTCCCCACGACGGTCCCGACATAATCGAGCACCATCACCTTGTATTCCGTGCCCGGGAAGTACTGGACGGCCGTAGTCGCGGTCAGGCTCGTGGCCGTGCTCACTCTGGTAACGGTGAACGGCCCGGCGTCCGCGAGGATCCCGTGTTGCGAGGTCGTGACAAGGGCTCCGGTCACGCGGAAGGTTCCGATCGTTCCGCCGCCCTGGGCGCCGTAATCGTCCGGCGTGGCGAAAACGCCGTCCGAGCCGGGGTGGACCCCCGCCGCGAAGTCGCTGTCCACAAGGTTCCTGCCCACGGTCACCGACGTGATCCTTCCCGACACGAAGCCGCCCGTGACGGAGTCATACCCCGCAATGAACTGGCAGCGCGTGATATCCCGTCCGGCGTAGACCGTCCCGATGTTCCAGGCGACGACGGAGACGTCCGCCATATCCACTGCGGCCCACAGGGAGGTCACGGTCGCCCCCCAAGCCCGGATTCGCGTGGGGTCGATGCTTCCGCCCAGGGACTTGATCTCGGTGATCGTGCCGTCCGACTGGATGTCGTCCACGGAGATGAGCCCCTGCGCGACGACATGGTTGATCCGCCCCTGGGGTCCCAACGCGGCGATCCTGGTTCCAGTGATCTGTCCGGTCGTGGCCTTGACCCAGTCGATCTCCCCGGCCACGGTGAGGTCCAGCTCGTCGAGGTTCCTTCCGGCCTCGAGACGTCCCAGTCGCGTTCCCTGATAGACAAGCCCATTGACGTCTCTCGCTGCCTTCACAAGCACGGCGTCTTGGAACGTTGTCAAGGTCATGTCGATGATGTCTCGGGCGCTCGAAAGCTCGAGGAGCCGCCCGCCGATCATCACCACCACGTCGTTGAAGTCGCCGATCGAGCTGTTCGTCGTCTTGACCAGATTGACGTTCCCCGTGATGTTGAACTTCACCCATCGAAATCCCCAGCCGGCGACCTCCAGGCGCGTGATCGTGCCGCCGGCGATGTAGGCGTCATGGATCCCCGTCTCGGTCCCGGTGAGGATCACGCTCGTGAGCTGCGACATGAACCAGTGCGCGTGGTGGACCCCCACGCCCCCCGTGATGGTGACCTCGTTGAAGTTGCTGTAGCCGATGTACGTGTTCCAGATCTCCGCGTTCGCGCCGCTCATCTGGAAGCGCCAGAGGGTCCCCGCCGAGCTCCTGCTCCTATACAGCACGTACTGCCCAAGATAGCGGCTTCCGGGATTGCCGACAACCCACGTTCCCTGACCCTCTCCGTCGTAGGCTTCGTCGTAGCTGCTGCTCCCGTTCAGGTAAAGGTTTCTCAGATCCGCGCCGTTCGCGAGGATGAGGCCGCCGACGATCCACGTCTTGGGATCATAGGGGTCGTTGTCGGTCACCTGGGCCCCGAGCTGGGAGATAAACACGTCGCCCGAGATGTCGTGGCCGGGGCCGGTGGCGTACAGGAGGGTGACGGTTCCGCCCACGAAGATCCCGGTGAGGGGATGGTTCCCGTGGCCGCTGTGAGGCAGGCCGTCGCCGACGTAGATGCCGCCGATCCCGTCCTTTTCCTGCTGGGCGCCGTCGAGGCACCCCACGTCTCCCCCGACATAGATCACCCCCGCGAGTCCCTCGAAGACCTTGCCGGTAAGCCAATACGTCTTCGACACCCCGTCGAAATTCGCCTGGATCGTGTGGTATGCGCCGGAGAATACGGCCCGTCCCCACTGATCCTCCGCCGCCTCCCGGGTCACAGAGCCGCCCACCTCGACATCGACGATCAGGCCCGAGACGTACAGGTCTCCGATATCCTCCTCCAACTGCAACCCGCTCACGTAGAGGTCGGGGTTGTCGTCCTGGGGCTCATAGCGCTGGATCAGCACTGGTCCCGTGAAGGTGCCGGGCGCATATCCCGTCTGCGTGCCCGAGAGGGAGTGCGTGAAGCCCAGGCTTCCGTCGTAGATCCGCACCCACTTGAACGCCTCCCCCGTAATTCCGACGACATCGCCCCTGGTCTGGAGCGAGAACGTGGTGTCGGTCGAGCCCCCGGTCACTTCCCAGAGGTAGACGCTCGCGCCGGTGGTCCCGAAGATCGAGAGGTTGATATCGCCATCGAGCGCGAGGCTGCTCAAGTCGATCTCCCCCAGGGTCGCGGTGAGGTAGACGATCGACCCCGAATCGCCCGTAAGCGTGAAGTCATCGACCGCGTGGCCGATGAACCGCAGCGTGCTCAGTCCGGACGAGAACATGCTGGCCACCGAGGAAGGCGAAGTGATGCCGTAGATCGGGACGAGCTGGTAGCTTCCCGTCGCGGGAGGAGCATTCTGTTCGGGCGTCTCCCACGGATCAGCGGGGCCGTCGACGTCGAGGTTGATCAGAAGCTCGGAGCCGCTGTCGTCGCGGACGGTGAGGTCCGAGGCGGGCGAACTCGTCGTGATGTTCTTCACGCCAATCGTCTGCACCTGCCCGGTCGAAGGATCCCGGAAGTAGACCGAGCCGTCCACCTGGACGAATCGGACGTTCCCTCCCGGGCCCGTGGCCACGATTGTCGGCCCGTTGTAGATAACGTCTCCCCCGCCCCACTGCCCCGCATGGATGTAGTCAATCATGCCGGGCGGACCCTGGAGGTCATAATCCACCACGATGGAAGGCCGGTAGCCCGATCCCCCCCCCCCGTTTCCGTAGATCGTCCCGGTCACATCCAGGATCCCGATGCTCCCCGCCACGAGGATCATCCCTCGCGTCGCCATTTCACCGGTGCCAATATCCCCGCTGAAGAAGAGCTCGTAGGCGTCGCCCCCCACGTCGAGGTAGCCGTGCTCGAGCGTAGCCGCTTCCAACTTATGGATATTTCCATCCGTCTCCAAGACCGTGAGACGCGAGGGCTCGTTGGAGGCAGCCTCATTGCCGAGGTTCCCCACCTGCCCGTGCACCAGGTCCCCCGCCACCTTCACGAGCGGGGAATAGACGTTCCCGCCGACGTGGAGCCACCCGAGGTCGCCGGTCAGCACAGTGATATTGCCCTGTTGGGGCCTCGGGCCGGCCCCGAGGTGTCGGACAATGTCGAAGCCCCCGAAGACCTGATGCGTGCTCGACCCCGTCACGAAGATCTCGTAGGGCACGTCGAAGCTGTCATTCGAATCCGCGCTCGGACTCCCGTTGAAATCGTTGTCCTGCCAGTGAAATGAGACCGCAAGGTAATACGTCCCGCCCTGGTCGGCGAGGTAATTGATGAACCCCGTTGCAAACACCATTACGTTGCCATACCAGCCCGAGGCCAACTCGTAGCTCGAATCGAGGACGTTCCCGTCCGCATCGAGGAGGCCCAGCTTGATGGCGTATCCATCGTTGATGCTGAACCCGCCGAACTGCGGCGAGCCGACGCCCAGATGGAAGTTGTCATTCAAGCCCGCGACGATGCGGGTCCCCGCCTCCACGTGGATCGCGTAGACGTCCACGTTGTCATAGGCGTCGTCCCGCGTAGAGCTCGTATCGAAATCATCCAGGTCCTGCCCCCCCTGGAGGACGCCGTGGATAACCATGGTTCCTCCCGGGAGAGGCGCGAACTCGGCGGTCTCGGGGGTGTCGTTCGTGTCAACGATGACGACGAGCTCGCCGCGGGTGACGGGCTTGGTCTCTTCGTCGTCCCGGCCCGCGTCCTTGCGCGCGTAATACTTCTCCTCCCCCAAGACCTCCTGCTCATAGACGATGTTCTTCGTGATCCCCACGAAGATATCATAGGAGAAGGGATCGCGCGGACCGGTTTCCCCGGTCCCGCTGTAGACGCCGTCGAAGTTCGTATCGTCATAGCTCCACGTCGTGGCGAGGTAGTAGGTGGCCTTTTCCCCCGCCGGCACCACGTAGTTCGTGTTGTGCGGCGCATACCCGTACCCGTCGACAAACTCCCCGAGCGTCCCCGTCACGGCGACAAGCCCCGCCCCCAGGTCCTTGTAGAGTCGAACGGGCACTCCGGCGGGCGCGAAGACGTGGATGTCCTCGCCCTCGTCGGCGGTGAAGCGGTACCAGTCGGACCCGTCGCTTGTGCTATGGGTGCCGACGATCTGGAAGAACTCCTCGCCGTTCTGCCGGACGGTCTTGGCCGCCGAGGCCCGGGCGCCCGCGCTGGCGTCCGTGTACTGAGCGGCCTCGCCGTAGCTATTGCCTACCACGATGATGGGGATCGCCCAATCGCCGCCGCCCTGCACGGATCCCAGGTCCCCGCCCACGAAAATGCTCGCGTTGTAGAAGGTCGGCCCCGCGTTATAGAACTCGTTATTGGGAGAGCCCGCCGCGTCCGAATCCTGGATGAACCCCGCGTTCCCCTCGACCGTGAGTTCCCCGAGGTTCCCCATCACTTGGATGGTGCCCGCGAGGAACCCGACGGAAATCCGTCCGATGTTGCCGGCGATCCGGATCGCTCCGTTGTCGTTGATCACGCCGTCCTTCGCTCCCACCCCGCCGACGGCGTCCGCCAAGTGCGCGTCGTCCACGCCGAACGTCCCCCCGATCAAGATCGTGCCGAAATTCCTGTTGCGGCCCCCGTCGAAGTCCCCCGCCGCGAGCGCCAGCGGGCCGCTACCGGTCGCCAATACCGAGGCCGTAACGAGGTTCCCATGCCCATTCCCTATAAGGATCGAAACCGTGTCGGGGAGGGCAGGAGGGGGCTCGATACCGAGGGGGGCGAGGTGGAGGACGGTGACGGCCACCATGTCCATGCCGGAGTAGGAGCCGCCCCAAGGCATGGAGGCGACGTAGTCGCCCCACGTATCGTGGAGATAGACGGTCTGGGTCGCGAGATCGTACCCTACGCCGACCATGCTGTGGCCGACAACCTGGATCATGACGGGGTAGCCGGCGTCGATTTCCGCCATGTAGTCGGCGAAGGAGAAGCCGCCGGGGTACAGGTTGTCGGTCTTCTGCGTGTAGTTCCAGGTGTTACTAGTGACCGGGTCGATGACAAGGGAGTAACCCCGGGATTCGGCGAAGAGGCGAAGGCCGTGACAAAGCTCGGTCTGGGGCAGTCCGGCGTAGGCGGGAGGGATGTAGTCCCAGAGCTTGGCGCCGCTCGAGTAAGAAAAGTAGGCGGTGGAGCCGTCGACGTTGTAATCGATGATGCCGTCGCCGCTGAAATCCCACTTCCACTGGTTCGTACCCATGAAGTCCGCTGTGCAGCTGGCCCAGGCGTGCTCGACGCCGGAGCCGCCTGCGTCAATCGTCCAGGGGTCGGGACCTGTGGAGTTGTAGGAGATCCAGTAGTCATCGACGTGTCCGGCGGTGATTCTCCCGTCAAAACCGTTCATGGTGGCGATGAGTGAGGTGGTCCCGCCGAGGTTGGAAAGGGGGACAACGCCGCCGCCATAGGGGCCCGCGTAAATGTTCGAGTAGCCGATGCGGTCGTAGTAGCCGAAGATCATCCCCGCGGAGGTAGCGGAGCAGCCATATGTCCAACTGGACGTGGGGACATTGGAGAGCATGACGGCGGACACGGGGACGACGTCGACGATCTGTTCGGCGACTCCGGCCGGCGCGATGGGCGGGCTGTCCTGCAGGGTCAGGGTAACTGCGCCGTCGGATGTCGTCGAAGCTGATAACGACGGGAAAAGCGTGGAGAGAATATCGCCCGTATTCGCCACCGCGACATCGAGATGCCCGTCGTTGTTGAAATCTCCGACCACCAGGTCGGCCGGGCTCAAGCCCACGGCGAAATCCGCACGCGTTCCGAGGTTACCGTGGCCGTCGCCCGACAGGATCGTGACGAAATCAGCGATGCTGTCCAGGGGATCCCCCGTCGTCAAGACGACATCCAGATGCCCGTCCTCGTCAAAATCTCCGACCGCCAGCCCGGGCGGCACGGGGAAGACACCGACGACGACCGCCGTCGCCGAGCCGAATGTTCCGTCACCGTTCCCCAGAAACACCACCACGGTGCCGGCGGGGTAAACGGGGACCGCTAGATCGGGCGCGCCATCCTCATTGAAGTCGCCGGCGACAATACCCGCGGGCACACCCCCGATGGAGAAGCTCATGGACGCGAGGAACCCGCCCGTCCCGTCTCCAAGAAGCATTGTGATCGTTCCGTCCCCCCAGTTGCCCACCACCACGTCGAGATTCCCGTCCGAGTTCAGATCCGTCAGCGCGAGCGCAACGGGCGCCACCCCGACCGCGAAGTCCATGGCTAGGCCGAATGTCCCGTCGCCGTCGCCCAGCAGAAGCGAGATGCTGTCGCCCCCGGAATTAGTTACGACGAGATCGATGTTCCCGTCGCCGTTGAGATCGCCCGCCTTCACTCTGGCCGGCTGGTTTCCGACCAGGTATGTGACGGGCCCGGTGAACACGCCCTTGCCGTTGTTCAGGAAAATCCCGACGCTGCCTGTTGCGTAGTCAGCGACAGCGAGATCGAGGTCTCCGTCGTTGTCGAAATCATCGGTGACCACGGAAACCGGTCCCGCCCCGGTGACGTAATACGTGCTTGAGAGGGCGAAGGTCCCGTCTCCGTTTCCGTGGTTGATCATTATATTCTCATCGCCGTAGTTGACGACGGCGAGATCGAGGCCCATGTCGGTGAAGATGTCGCCCCGGATCCAGACCGCGCCGTTCGGAGGCGCCAGAGCTTTCGCTGTTGCCGCACTGTAGTCGAGCGTGGCGAAAGCCGATGTCTTGGAATCATTGGCCCCGCTGAAAAGATCGAGCGTGACCGCGCGCGTGCCGGAACTGTCGGTCTGGGAATAAAGGTTGATCACGAGCGTCGTGTCGGCGTCTGATTCGAGGATCTTGATGTACCCGATGTCGACCTGACGTCCCCCCGTGAGAAGCACGGTCAACGTCCCCGGGGAGGCCGTGGAGTTCGCCACCACAAGATCCGTGCGGGTGTCGCTGCCGGTTCCGATCGTGTTGAAGCTCCCCGCGGCGATCCATGCCGGTCCCGACCCCACGGGATAATCCCGCGGCACGCCGGCGGCGGGCGCGCTGAAGGATCCCGTCGTCCCGCCCGCTCCCAGGAAGACCGAGACGCAATACGGGATGTTATCCCCGGCGCCGTTCGTGACCGCGATGTCCAGCACCGTGTCGTTGTTGAAATACCCCACCGCCACATAGGTCGGCCGGCTTTGCGCCGTCAGGGAGTACGAGGCCGACCTTGGAAAGGTCCCGGTTGCCCCGTCGTTATAGAAGACCGTGATGTTGTCGCGCAGTTGGTTGACGACAACGAGGTCCAGGTAGTCGCTGTCATTGATCGCCGTGTTGGCGTCGTCGTTGTTGAACTGCCCGACCGCCAGCGCCACGGGCTGGCTCTGGGCCGGCAGGGCCTTGGTGGTGATCAGCGCAAACGCCCCGGTGCCCGTCCCCCCGAGGATCGACACCGTGTCCGCGCCCATGTTCGCCACCGCGAGGTCCAGCCGTCCATCCTTCGTGAAGTCGCCCGTCACCACCGACATGGGGGTGTTGCCCACCTCGACCAGCGACTGGCTGCCAAACGCGCCCGCGCCGTCTCCGAGGAGGATCGACACGTAATACTTGAGATCCGTCGCACGGGCGCTGTTGGCCACCGCAAGATCCGCACTCCCGTCACCATTCCAGTCGCCGACCGCGATCGAGCTGGGCTGCTTGCCCACCGCGAAGTTGGTCGGCGCGCCGAATCCACCCGCCCCGTCGCCCAACAGGATCGATACGTAATCCTGCGCCGGATCGCTCTGATTGGTTGTTGCGACCGCAAGGTCGAGCCTCGCGTCCGCGTTGAAGCGCCCGACCGCTATCGCCGCGGGACTCTTCCCCGCCGAAAAGAACGTCGGGGCGCCAAAGGTCCCCATCCCCGTCCCGAGGAACACCGCGATGTTGTCACTCCCCTTGTTGGTTGCCGCAATGTCGAGATTCCCGTCGCCGTTGAAGTCACCCACCGCGACGCTGCTTGGTGCCGTGCCGGCCGACAGGTCCGTCCGAGTCGTGAAGACACCGGCAACGGTCCCGTACACCCCGCCCGCGACCAAATCGAAGACCATGTTGTCGCCGTTTTGGTCGTAGACGTCGATCGTCGCGCCGCTGTTCGGGCCCGTCGACAGGATGAGTCGGATCGCCTGGTTGTCGGCATCGCGGAACGTCCACACTCCCTGGTCGTTGGGGAGCACCGTGAGGAGGGTGAGCATCACGCGCTCCTCGAGCGATTCCACGACCAGAGGCTGCCTGTGTCGGCCTGCCTGGTCCAGCGTCTTCACCGACATGTCGTGCTCCTTCTCCAGGGCCTCTCCTCCCCTTGCGCGCCTAGCCAGGGCGCACATCAGCCATGCCCCGCCCGCAGCCACGTCGCCCCCTCTCCGTTTGAGGCATACTTTAATGACCCGTGCGTACGTTGTCAAAGACTCTTTGACAGATTTCGCTGATCCGTCCTAAGAGACGAAGCCATCGAGAAAACGCAGGGTTATAAGAGTGGTCGCGGGCTGCGGAACGACGACTATGATCGCGCAGGCCGGCGTCGACCGCCGCCCCCCGCAGAGCTCATCACCGGCAGGATGCGGGACGCTTTCATTTTCCGCTTGACGGGTTCGGCCAAGACACGTAGAATACACTGCGTTAGGTGCGCCGACTTGGACTATCGCCGTAAGTGCTCGTGGCCGACGCACTTATTACCACGACGTGCTTCGGGGACACTTACCCCCGGGCACACATAGTAGCCTTCGCAGGGAGGCTGTGCGCGATAGATTTCTCTGAATGACCGATGAATGGGCGACCCCCTCTTCTGACCTTGGGACGTTGCATTTGGAGCTCCCTACAAGTTGCGCCGGACGCGCTGTAACCTATCTCCTCGTTTCTTCTGTCTCTCGGGAGGTTCCCCGGGCCTCGAGGGCCGAGGGGACGCGCAGTCCGCGTAGCAGCAGCCCATAATCCTCTCTCAGGGAAATCTAGTTCGGGTCCGCGCTCCCGCAGGCGCGGGACGGACTCGACGCTCGCGCTCCTCCATCCGAGGGAACGGAGGAAGGAGGAGTTGATGTACGTCATCATCGCCGCGCTTGTTGGGCTTGCGGTCGGCGCAGCCGTCGTCTATGCGTTACTCTCGGCCAAGAAGAGTTTTGCCAGGGAGGAGCTTGACCGGCTGCGGTTAAAGGCGAAGGAGGCGGCGGACAAGACCGTCCTGGAGGCGGAGCTCGCCGGCAAGGAGGAGCGCATCCGTCTCAAGGAAGATTTCGAGCGCGGGACCGAGCAGACCCGCCAGGAACTCCGCGAGTCCGAGAAGCGGCTGACTAAACGCGAGGACAACCTCGACAAGAAGGCCGAAAGCCTCAGCCAGCGGGAGAGGTCCCTGGACGACAAGGACCGCAACCTCGCGCGCCGGGGCCAGAGCCTCGAGGATCGAGAGAAGAACCTCGAGCGCCTCATCCAGGAGGAGATGGACACCCTCCAGAGGATCGGCGGGCTCTCGCAGGAGGAGGCCCGCAAGATACTCCTCGATCGCCTCCAGACGCAGCTCCAGCACGAGTCGGACGCGCTCATCCAAAAGGCGATGGAACGCACGAAGGAGGAGGCGGACACCCGGGCCAAGGAGATCATCGCGACGGCGCTGCAGCGGTCGGCGGCGGTTCACACCCAGGAGATGGTGGTGTCGACCATCGACATCCCGGGCGACGAAATGAAAGGGCGGATCATCGGACGCGAAGGACGCAACATCCGCGCCTTCGAGAAGGCGACGGGAGTGGACGTGATCGTGGACGATACCCCAGGCGTGATCGTGATCTCCGGCTTCGACAGCATCCGCCGCGAGATCGCCCGGCGCGCGATGCAGAAGCTCGTCGCGGACGGCCGGATCCACCCGGCGCGGATCGAGGAGGTCGTCGCGGACACACAGAAGGAGATGGAGGAGGTCCTCCGCGAGGCGGGCAAGCAGGCCGCCTTCGAGTGCGCGGTGCACAACCTGCACCCGAAGGAGGTGGAGCTCCTGGGGCGGCTGCGCTTCCGCACGAGCTACGGACAGAACGTGCTCCTGCACAGCACGGAGGTGGCGACGCTGAGCGGGATCATGGCCGCCGAGCTCGGCCTCGACGTGCAGCTCGCCAAGCGCTGCGGGCTTCTGCACGACATCGGCAAGGCCGTGGACCAGGAGATGGAAGGAAGCCACGTACAGATCGGCGCGGACATCGCCCGGCGCTTCAAGGAGCCCGATGCGGTCGTGAACGCGATCGAAGGTCACCACGAGGACGTGCCGGCGACCTCGCTCTGCACCGTGCTTGTTGCCGCGGCGGACGCGATGAGCGCTTCGCGCCCCGGCGCCAGGCGCGAGACCCTGGAGAAATACATCAAGCGCCTCGAGAAGCTGGAGGAGGTCGCGACTTCCTACCCCGGGGTCGAGTCGGCCTACGCGATCCAAGCGGGCCGCGAGATCCGGATCATCGTGGACGCCGGCCGCGTGAACGACGCTGAAGCCGCCCGGATCTGCCGCGACTGCGCACAGCAGATCGAGCGCGAGCTCACGTATCCGGGGGAGGTCAAGGTGACGCTGCTTCGAGAGCTGCGCTGCACGGAATTCGCGCGATAGCGACGCCCACGGCAGACCAAGGCGAATCCTGAGCCGGGACGCACATGAGCGGCGTCCCGGCTCTCCTGCTTACAGTCGATCTCTCTGTTCCAAGTCGACGCCGACCCGGCGGAGGATCCCGCGGGCGTTCTCAAGGAGGATGTTCCGGCGGTCCTCGTCCGTGATGTGCGCGAAGAGGACGCAGCCCACTCCGTAGTTCGGGTCGAACCACGGCCAGTCCGTGCCGAAGACGACCTTGCGGCTGCCGGCGATCTCGACGAAGCGCTCAATCACCCCGTTTACCCCGTAGGCGGCGGTGAGTTCCAGGAAAACGTTCGGGTGGTCGGCCGCGATCCGGGCGGCGGTGTTCCAGTCGCCGTAGCCCGCGTGGCCCAGAAGCCACGTGACGTTCCCGTAGCGCTCCGCCAAGTCGGCGAACATCTCCGGCGCGTTGTACGGGTCATGCCCCCATGTATGGGAGAGGATGACGAGGCCGCGCGACTCGGCGAACTCAAACACCGGCACGTTCGCAGGCCCCGTGATCTTGTACGAGTGATAGGAGGGCAGGAACTTGAAGCCGATGAAGCCCCGGCGGCGTTCGTAGGCGGCGAGCTCGTTCGCCACGAGGTCGGGGAAGTTCGGGTTGATCCCGACGTATCCGCGGAAGTGCCGGGGGTAGGCGCGGACGAGCTTCTCCATGGCGTCGTTCCCCTGGCGCATGTCGCCGAAGAGCGACTCGTGCGTGACGCCGCACACGAGGGCGACCCCCGCACGATCGAGATGCGCCGCCATGTCCTCGGGCTCGACGCAAGGGAAGTAGATGGCCTTGAAGCGGTCGGGGTGGGAATGCATGTCGATGACGGGAAAGACCGCGCCCATCCCCTTCTCAAGGAAGTCGCGCGCTAGAGGGGACGGATTCTTCATAGCCGCGCCTCCGCGAGAATGCGCTCGAGGTTGCCGCAGGCGATGGCGCGCTTGTCTTCGTCCGAAACGTCTGCCCGGGCGAGCAGCGAACGCGCGCCGCCCATCGGACAGCGCGGGTAACCGGAGCCGAAAAGCAGACGGTCGGAGCCACACCGCTTACAAAACTCCCGCACGCCGCCGGGGAGCTGGTAGGATTCGATCCCGATGTGCAGCCGCTCGTAGGTCTCGACGAGCGGTCGGAAGAAGCGGTCCTGCCCCCAGTCGGACACCGGGATGACGCAGAGCGTGAGCACCGGGAAGTCCCGCAGGAGCGCCTCGGCGTGGGTCCAGTTGTCATAGGCGCCGACATCGATGTTGAGGGTCATGAAGAGGGGGACGCGGCGCTCCTCGATCAGTGCGAGAAGGTCTCCCATCCCGCCGCGGGAAAGGAGGAAGCGATGCTCCCGATGCCAGCTCCAAAGCGCCCGGACGCCGTTCGCCCTCATCTGCGCAAGGAACTCTTCGGGCGGAGGTTGCTCGCCGGTCTCGTGGGGAAGGATCGCCCACGTCGGCACGAGGCGGTCATTGCCGGCGACTGCCCGCAAGACGCATGCGTTCCCGTCCACGGGGGAGCCGTCGCGCATCGAGGCGTGCCACGCGAGCGCCCGGCGGATGCCCACGAAATCCATCTCGGCCACCAGCGACGCCTCGTCCACGCTGAACCTGGGGGGAGGGTTCTGGGGGAACCCGAAGCTCGCGTTGCAGTCGAAGAAGTCAAGCTCCATGCGCTTGCCTTTCCGTCGGGTCAGCCACCCAGGGCGAGGGCGACCTTCCGATAGGCGACGATCGTGTCCGCGACATCCGCCTCGGTAAGCTTCGAGCTCAAGAAGGTGACGACGGAGGCGTCGAAGAGGGCGTCGGTCTGCGGGAGCGCTCCGCGCGCGTAGGAGTAGGCCCGCCCGGCAGCGTTCGCCGGATGAGTCCAGGGGAACCCGTCGGGGGAGATGCTCAGCTTCTTGACTAGGTTGGTCATCTCCCGGTAGAGATGTTTCCCCTCGTTCGCCACCCGCATGGAATGGATCCCTTCGGCGGCGAGGGCCTTCGCGAAGCGCCCCGCTGCATCGGACGAGCTGTGGATCGTGATGAGCGCCGGGCCCGTGTCGCCCTTCTCATCGTGAATGCGACGCAGACGGACGCCCGGAAGGTCGGCGATCCCCTTGCGGATGCGATACTTCGCGCGGCGCATGGCGGCCACGATGCGCGGAAGCTTGCGGAGCTGGACGAGGCCGAGCGCCCCCTGCATCTCCGTCATGCGCGAGCCGTTTCCCCAGAGGATCGCGCCGCCTTTCTCCGAAAGGCGCCCTCCCTCGCGCGGGAACCCGAGGTCGTGGAAGGACCAGGCGCGCTCGTACAGGCTCGCGTCGTGGGCGACGAGCATCCCCCCTTCTCCCGTCGTCATGTTCTTGTTGAGCTGGAAGCTGTAGATGCCCATGTCGCCCCATGATCCGAGCGGACGCCCGCGGAACTTCCCCCCGGAGGCCTGGGCGCAGTCCTCGAGGACGCGGATCCCGCGCCCGCGGGCCTCGCGCGCGACGCGCAGGATCGAAGCCATGTCGCTGGGCGCCCCGCGCATGTGGACGGGGATCACGACGGTCGTGCGCGGCGTGATCTTCCGCGCGAGGTCCTCCGGATCCATCGTGAAGGAATCGTCCACCTCCGCTAAGACCGGGATAGCGCCGAGCCGGACGACCGATCCGGCCGTCGCAATCCACATGTAGCCCGGGACGATCACCTCCTGCCCGGGGCCGACCCCGAATGCGGCGAGGGCCGCCATGAGCGCGCCCGTGCCGCTGTTCACCGCGAGGGCGTAACGACACCCGACGAATCGCGCGAAGCCCTTCTCAAACGCGTCGACGGCCCCTGCCACATCGGGGCCGTAGAAGCGGAAGGGCGAGCGCCTGCGAACGACGTTCGTGACGGCCGCGACCTCCTCGCGATCATACCAGAGCCCGCCCGGCCAGTCGGCCGGCATGGGGCGCTTTCGGACGGGAGGTCCCCCGTCAACGGCGAGCTTGCGTGTAATCCTCGGGTCTTTCCTGACGCTGCCCATATGTCCTCCCGTTGGTGACAGGTGATGCGTGGTAAGGTGACAACGTGATGGGGGTCGCTCCTAACGCGCTCCACAAGCTGAAAACTCTGTACCATTATCCCTTGCCCCCCTTCACGCTGCAAGCCTTCAGGCTGCAGCCCGTCGCGGGCAAGCTTCGCGGCTCAGACAACCGGCGTCTCGACCGGGCTGGGTTCGATCACGCGCAGCGTCCTCCAGCGGCCATGCCGGTAGCGCAGGTAGAAGACGATGCTTGCGATGATGCAGTAGACCGTGGCGACGCCCCACACCGCGTAGAGCCCCCCGTGGAACACTTTGACCGCAAGGAAGGTCGGGAGCCCGAGGGCCGCCCAGGAGAGCACAAGGAAGGTGTACATGATGAAACGGGTGTCCCCTGCGCCGCGCAGGGCGGAGGAGTAGACGATGGTGATCGCATCCCCGATCGAATAGACCGCGACAAACGCCAGGAGCGTCACCCCGAGGTTCTCCATGCGGCTGTACGCCTCCCCGGCCGACCGCCCTCGGAAGAGGCCCAAGAGCGGGCGGGGCGCGTACACGTAAAGGAGCGCAATCGAGAGCATGACGAGCAGGGAGAGGATCGCCGCCCGCCGCGTGGTCTGCGCGGCGTAGTCGTCGCGGTTCGCGCCGAGGTGCTGTCCAACGAGGATCTGCGTGGCGACGCCGATGCCGACAGCGGGCATGAGCGCCAGCATGTTGATGCTGAAGACGATGTTCGAGGCGGCCAGCGCCAGAGTTCCGAGTCCCCCGAGGATCATCACCCAGAAGGCCCACGACGCCGCATCGATGAGGGAGTGAAGTCCGTACGGCACGCCGAAGACGAGGAGACGTCGGACCAGGGCCAGGTCGGGCGCCGCCCCCCGGACCGTGTCGAAGGTGCTTCGGTTCGCCCGTGCCAAGAAGAGCACGGCGTAGATAACGAGCCCCAGGACGCTCGCTAGAACCGTCGCGTAGGCGGCCCCCGAGATCCCCATCGCCGCAAAGCCGAACCTGCCGAAGATCATGGCGTAGTCGAGCACGATGTTGCAGGCGGTGACGGCAACCGTGACAAGCATGACCACGACTGTGCGCCCAAGCCCGCCGAAGAAGCCCGAAAGGGCGCTGCACACGAAGGAGGGGAGAGCGCCCAAGATGAGGATGCGGAAGTAGACCGCCTCAAGGGGCTGCACCTCAACGGGATGACCGGCCCAGCGGAAGAGGTCTTCCGCGAAAAAGACCGACGGAAGGATTAGGAAATAGGAGACGACGGAGAGATAAAGGCCCTGCCAGATCGCTCTCCCCACGCGGTCGAGTTGTCCCGCGCCGTAGTACTGCGACACGAACGTGCTCACGTAGCCCACCGTTCCCATGAAGAACGCCATAACGGTCCACACCGCCATGCCTGCCGGGGAGGCGGCCGCGACGGCCTCCTGGCTGTAGCGGCTGAGCATGAGGCGGTCGACGAAGAACTGAATGCTGTGAGACCCGGTCGCCAGCATCAGCGGCACGGCCACGATGAGAAGCTCCCGGTAGCTTCCGGGCGGGGCCGATCGCTTGGGACCGGATGCGGTAGTGGCTGCGAGGCCGGACACCCTGGGAGATCCTTTCTGGGTCCTGGTGCGCAAGGTTTACCCTGAGGGCTCCAGCCCCAAGGGCGAACCGGAAATCTTACCATGAGGTCGGATGGTTTCCACCTCTGAGCCCGCTGAACGCTAGCGGATTGTCTTGACCGGAGGGAAGGGACACCGTATGATGTTATTCGTCGTGCGCCCGTAGCTCAGTTGGACAGAGCACCGGATTTCTAATCCGGCGGTCGGAGGTTCGAATCCTCCCGGGCGTGCCAGCGAATTCGGCCAGCTGCGAAATCTGCCGACCCTGAGGAACGCAGTGACGAAGGGCCGATGACAAACGTCGTGCGTGGTGAGCGTAGCTCAACTGGTTAGAGCACCAGACTGTGGCTCTGGGGGTTGGGGGTTCAAGTCCCCTCGCTCACCCCAGCACTCTTCACCCCGGAAACACCCGATTCTCGCCGTGTTTTCGGGGTTTTTCGCGCCAG
>JAZDKG010000142.1:0-4903 GCA_043803205.1 Planctomycetota bacterium | reverse complement strand
GCGCCTGGGCGACGTCTTCAACGACCACGAGATCATGTCGGCCGGCGATCTCCATGATTCTGTCCATCTCACATGGGTACCCCCCGATATGGACGGGGATAATCGCTTTCGTTCTCGGCGTGATCGCCTCTTCGATCCTCTCGGGATCGATGCAGTAGGTGTCCGGAAGGACATCCACGAAGACAGGATCCGCTCCCACGACAACGGGGGCGAGGTTCGTGGCCACCCACGTCGTGGGAGGCGTAATCACCTCGTCGCCGTATCCCACGCCCGCATTTCGCAACGCCACCTCCAGGGCCACGGACCCGTTGGTGACCGGGATCGCATACTCCACCTGGTAGTACCGTGCGAAGGCATTCCTGAACTGCTCCACTTTGCTTCCGTCTTTGCCGAACAGATGACCCCACTTGCCGGTCCGGACAACCTGGGCCACCGCGTTCACCTCCTCGTCGCCCACGACCGGCCAGGCGCAGAAGGGCTCGTTTCTCAGACGCGGTCCGCCGTTCAATGCCAACTGTGCCATGGCAATCTCCACACAGGTGATGACGTTGCGGCGCCGGCGAACCTGCGACAGCGCGACATGTCCTCAATCACCACCGAAGAGCGTCCTATGCGCTTGGATGGTGGCTTCAAGCAGCAACTGCGGATCGCGCGCGCCGCCGACCAGTTCGTCGTCCTCGTATAGCAGGCACCCGCGGTATCGGGTTTCCTGAAGGATCCTTCGGACCGCATCCCAGTCGATGCCGCCCTGGCCGGGCGGATAGTGATTGTCCCGGACACCGTTGTTATCGTGCAGGTGCACGGAGATGAGGCGCTCGCCCCAAGCGTCGGCGACCTCATCGAGCTCACGGGCGACATGGGCGTGTCCGGTGTCCAGAACGCAGCCAAAGGCGCGCGACGGCATGCCTTCGAGGCGCCGGGCGATATTCGTCACAGAGGAACTTGGACAATCCGGCAAGCTGTTCTCAAAGCCGATCCGCGCTGCGGCGGCCTCGATGATGGATGCCAGTTTCGCCAAGGATTCCGCGCAGCGCCCCTCAGCATCCGCGGCGGCCCCCGGCTCGGCGAGCGCGTGTGAAACCACGATGCCGGAGCCGAGCGTGTCGGCCACGTCGAGACACTTACGCAACACGTCTATGCCCATCTGCCGTCGGGCCGGCTCCGGGGAGCCCAGATCCCCGGTCGGTCGCGGAGCGTGGATCGACCAGACCGCGAGGCCCTCGGCGTCAGCCGCGCGTCGGAGCTCACGTATCTTGCTCGCATCTTCGTAGTCAAACTCCTGCCGGTCCCCGAAGAGGCACAACTCGATCGCCTCGAAGCCGGTCCGGGCAGCTTGAGGAAGGTGCTTGCCCGGGTCAAATCCAACGGAGCGCCATGCCAGCGAACTGATTCCAGGACGCCAAGGGCGCAGCCTAGCGCGCGGGCGGTCGTCATTAGCGCGCGGGTTCGGCGGCCCATCTCCCAAGCAGCTTTGTCCGAGTGTCATGGCATCTCCCTTTGCCGCACATTTTAGCCGCGAGCGCCCATGACGCCCAATGTTGCCTCCCGACGCTGAAGGCTATATGGCCTGAGGAAGAAGGGACGGTAAGTGGAAGCAGCGTATGAGGGAGACGGAAAAGAATAGGAAAGCCCTTCTCGAGAGGGGCAGCGGGACGGCTGTGGCATGCTTACAACTAGCACGCGTTATATGCAAGAAAAAACTTTCTTTCTTGACAACTCCCGTGGGTAGTGTATATAGAACTGACGCGCGTTAGTTGGGGGTGCTCCTTGGCAGTAACCAGAAAGAGCATAGCGGAGCTAGCCGGGGTTTCACCCGCCAGCGTGTCGTTGGCGTTGCAGGGCGGACGAGGGGTCAGCACGCGTACGCGGGAACGCATCGTCCGGATCGCGCGCGACCTGGGCTACCACCCCCACGGATTGGCCAGTGCCTTAGCCGGGAGCAAGGTTGGACTGATCGGGATCATCCCCACTCTAGCCCACAACGTCATCGGGCCGTGGGACGCAATGGTCATGAACGGCATGGCCCAGGTGCTCTCGGAGGCGGGGATGGACTGGGTCGTACTCAGCGAAAGCACGAGACAGCCGATCCCGAGGATCATGAAGCGGTCGCTGGTGGATGGAGCGGCGTTCCTGATAACTCCCCACGAACGGGTCTTTGAATGGTCCAAGGAGCGCGGGATTCCGTGCGTCGCCATTAACTTCGACCCGGGTGAGGACGTGGATCGGGTCCTAGCGGATGACGAGGGCGGCATCATCCTGGCCGTGCAACACTTGGTGTCCCTCGGGCATCGGCGGATTGCATATGTCGCCACGGGGCCGTTCGTTCACAAGTCCAGCGCCGACGCGCGCCTCATGGGATATCTGAGGGCCATGGGCGGCGCCGGTCTACGCAGTCGAACGCCCGAGAGGCGCGGACTGCGCGTCCCGGAGCAGGTGGCCTGGTTTCAGTCTGTGGATGCGCCGACGGCGTACGTGTGCTACAACGACCATACTGCGATGGAGTTGATCCAGTATCTTCACGAGAAAGGGATTCGCGTGCCCCAGGACGTCAGCGCAGTTGGTGCGGACGACATGTATGAATGTCGTCTCTTTGCGCCGGCGCTCACCACGGTTCATGTGCCGTTCGAAGAGATGGGCGAGAGGGCAGCCCAGATTCTTCTGTCGCGGATATCCGGTGTTGACTTTCCGCGCGAGCGGACGGTCCTGCCCGAGCAGTTAGTGATCAGGAAGAGCACGGGGCCGCCACCCGGGGACTGATACGCGCTCCACGACGTCCAGTCGGTCGGGCGATGACGGCCATGCTGGAGAGCGAGGCACAGAGAAGCGGGAGGATACAAGGCTCGGCTGGGCGCTTGGTTCTTTTGTGGAGTGAGGACGTTTAGGAGGAGCTGAAGATGAACAAGCACGGTTTCACGCTGATCGAGTTGCTGGTGGTGATGGTGATCATTGCGCTCTTGGTGGGGCTGCTGTTGCCGGCGTTGGGGCGTGCGCAGGAGGAGGCGCGCAAGACGCAGTGCCGGTCGAACCTGCGGCAGATCGGGGTGGCAATGCAGATGTACACGAACGACAACAAGAGCTGGACGCCTGTGATTTACGGGTGGTATGGGACGGCGATCGGGGGGACGAACAGCCACGCGATCTACCGCAACGCGGGGGACGTGGGGACGAGCGTTTCCATCACGTCGTCGAATTCCAGTGCGGACATTTTGTCGTCGGCGTTTCTTCTGATGCCTCGGCGCAACCAGGAGTTCACGAACAACGCGAGCGACTACGGGACCCTGCCTGGTATGCCGGACCGCCTGATCCCCCCGCAGGGGCCGGGGCTGGTGACGGGGCTGGGGTTGCTCCTTTCGGGCGGGTATCTGACGCAGAAGGGGTCCTCGGTGCTTTCCTGTCCGAGCCTGGAGCTGAACGAGGCGGGGTATATCAACCATCTCTACTTTGCGGGGAACTTCCCGAAGATGACGGCGCAGACCTCGGGGGTGTTTCGGTACGACCGGGAGGAGCCCTTCTACACGAGCGCGGGGAAGTATTATCTGGGGAACGGCGAGAACTACACCGACGATCCGAACGGGATGCGGAACGACGCGGGTCTGGGGAAGGCCTTCTGGTGGGGGACGACGTATTACAGCCAACCGGACTATCCCGTTGCGCAGTGCTGGCCGCGGGCGTGGCAGTATATCAACACGTCGGGTATGTACTGGCACTACGGGGAGAGGTGCGGGATCCTTGGGAGCTACGAGCTGCGCGACTCGACGGCCAACACGGAGGTGCACTACGGGTCGATGAAGCTGGACGAGGCGCTGGGGACGGGCAAGGGGGTGGTTTCGGACGCCGTCTACGGGCACATCCTGGTGTATCTGCTGTACATGGGGAACAGTTTCGTTTACGGCGGGTACAACACGACCGACAGTCCCACGACCGGGTGGGAGCTGCGCAATCCCAAGGACAACTACGTCTGGGTTTCGAGCCACGACAACGCCTACAACGTCCTGTTTGCAGACGGATCGGTGAAGACGTTTTCGGACGCAGGGCTGTCGATGCGCAAGGCCATGACGAACGTTGCGCTGGGTCAATACAGCGGCAGGTGGTGGCTTCCCACGATGGGCCAGAGGGTGTCCATCGTCTGGGGGCCGTACTTTGATCCGCTGTATGCGCAGGATTGATCCGGGGAAGGAATTTTTATGAGGAGGACATGGAGATGAAAAAGGGATTCACACTGATTGAACTTCTCGTGGTGATGGTGATCATAGCGCTTTTGGTGGGGCTCTTGCTGCCGGCGCTGGCGCGGGCGAGGGAGGAGGCGAGGAAGACGCAGTGCCGGAGCAACCTGCGGCAGATCGGGATCGCGATGATCATGTATGCCAACGACAACCAGGGGTATACGCCTCAGGTGAACGGGGGGAGTGTGAGCGTGGCGATGAACAAGAAGGGGCTGACGTATAACAGCTACCTTTCCGAGCCCTCTTCCTGGGTCGGGTACGGAGGCGGGTGGGACCGGGAGGGGGTGCAGTGGTATCTGCGCCCACGGTTCAATTACGGCTCCTCCGACACCGACAAGTTTGACGACCCGATCGTTTACGAGAACGACGGGGTGACGCAGTTAAAGTATCCGAAGACCTCGAACCAGGCGCGAGGCGGGGGGATACCGACGGGGCTGGGGCTGCTCTTCTCTGGGGGGTATCTGACGCAGAAGGGGGCGTCGGTGCTGGACTGTCCGTCGCGGACGTTCCCTGAGGACGACGTCTATCCGAAGGCGGACTCCCCCGCCGGCAACAAGTACCGGCCGGTCAAGTCTCTGAAGGCGACGGCGACGCTGGAGGCGGACGCGATGTTTTACACGACGGGGGGGAAGGTCTACTGGCGGACGGATGCGCGCAACTGGAGGCAGACGATCGCGGAT
>JAZDKG010000141.1:0-7387 GCA_043803205.1 Planctomycetota bacterium | reverse complement strand
CGCCTGTTATCTACGCTTTCCTCTCCTGTTTCGAGCTGTTCTTGGCTCCCATTCATGTGGACCTCAGGATGAGGCGCCGCATCGAGGCAGCGATCGCCAACGCTGTCAGAAGTCACAGTGCCGAGGCGCGGGCGTTCTTCGATGACGCCGTGAAGTACCCGCCGCGATCGGAGTCCGAGGATCCGTTCCAGTTCCTGAACCGTGTCGATCATCGCATCCTGGGACTGAAGCGCACGATGTTCGCCTGATTGGGTTGGCCCCCCCGATTCCCCACATTTCTCCGCCAGCGTGAGCCTCTCCGCCGTGCCATCGCCGGAAAGGTTCATTTCCCCCCTCCCCGCCGGTAGGGGGGGCGTGCCCCCTCCACTCCTGTCCCCTTCGGCCAGTCGTAAGATGTTACTACCCCCGACGACGCGAGGGAGGGGAGAAGCCTATTTCCCCCCTCTATTCCCCCAAGAAGGGGGTACCCGCCCTCCTCTCTCAACTGCCTTGCCCCCTCGAACGCCCCTCCATGCAACGCAACATCCTTTCAGGTAAGCCTTTGCGTCGATTTTGGAGCCTGAAGAGCGATTCGGAAAGGTGAGACTGCCGCTAGAGAGGAGGGGCTTGAGACCGATTTCTCCCCTTTATCCCTTCGACGCCCTGACCATCGCCACGATCCCCGCCCGGATCGCTTCCGGTAGGCTGTCCCACGCCTCGCCGACGACGGCAAGATCAGGCCGAATCTCGCGGATTTTGGCTAAGCAAAGCGCCAAGACGTTTTCGGAGTTTTCGTAAGGGCTTTGTGGGGAAGCGATTGGGTCAGCATGGGAACGGTTTTCGAGACCGTCCCGATCGACCGCTCCGGCACCTCTCCGCGAAGACGCGCCAGGCCGTTTGAACTCCCCCCGATCATTGCACTTCGTGTCAATTCTATCCCTGGGCGCGAATGAGGAAAGGGAAATCCGTCGTCCCGTCACCTTGCGCCCGATCCCGCTCTCGAAGGCCCTGAGCCTCGGCGAAGGGCCGCAGTCCCCGAGCTTGCCGAGGGGCCCGCCGCCTACTCTTCCCACGGGTCCCTTTCGGGCCGATGGTTCCGCGCCCGCTCCCGGCCGGCCGCGTCGAAGTCCGTCTGATCCGCAACCTGGAAGGCATACAGTCGCGCCTGCCGCAGGCGGAAAAGCAGCCGCACTTCAGTCCCTCGAAGCGCGGCAAGGTCCCGGCGTCCCTTCCACGCGACCACGTGATGACATGCGTCCCCCGTGAAGGGCTCGCTCTCCGTAAGCGTCTCTCCCGACGTCCCCATCACCTCCACGATCACGCTCCCCTTCGCGTCGGCGTTGATCTCAAGCGCGTTCCCCTCCAGCGCAAACGCCCTGGTCAACGCGTCCCCGCCTCGCTCGTCCGCGTCGAGCGACGCGAACCCGTCCGCCCGCAGACGCGCTAGGCCGATGGCGCCCTCGCCCAGCGGCCCGTGGTGCGACCCGGTGTACGCGGAATAGAAGAGCCAAAGCTCGTCCCCCACCTCGATCGGTCCGCAGGGGACGACCTGGAAGCCCGCGTCCCAGCTTCCGGCTTCCCCCCTGGCGAGCACAGGCGTCCCCCGCGCGAACCTGTGCCACTCGAGCCCGTCGCGGCTCCACGTCAATTCCGTCTCGCTGAGGCCGCTCTCCGGGCCCGCATGGTAGACGCCCAATAGCCCCACATACATCCCCCCATGCGGAAACGCCGGCATGTAGTAGAACTGCGCGTCCGCGTCCGCAGCCAGGTCCTCCCCGTCCGGCAGCATCACGAGGTGCCAGGGGGAGTTCCCCTTCGCGAGTTCCTGCCCGCCCACGCACGTCATCATGAGGCGCAGCGCGATGCTGTGCCCGTCGGGACAGAACCGCCCGATCTTGAGATACTCGCGCCGGACCGGGTGCCAGACGGCGGTCGTGGTGTCGTCGGTGTACCGAGCCGCGACCCCGACCTCCTTCCACCTGAGCCCGTCCGCCGACGTGAGGTGGTAAAGCGGATCGTGCTGGATGAACCCCTTGTAACGCGCGTCGGGATTCGCTTCGTCCGAGTCCTCGCGGACGGTGAGCCACACCCCCGCATGCCCTTGGGCGTAAGAGGGGGGGGCGAAGCGGTTGTCGGGCCCCACTATGTCAAGCCGCGGCTTCTCCCAGTGGATGCCGTCCCGCGAGGTCGCGTACAGGTGATTCAGGATCTCCGGCGCCTTGAAGGTGAGCGCGAGGTGCCACATGCGGAAGATGCCTTCCTCGCGGTCGTAGAGCACGGTCCCCCAGAAGACGGGCCCCCAGGCCCTCGACCTCGTTCGATTGCGTCTTTCGGACCACGGGGTTCCCGGGGAACTTCTCGAACGGGTGGAGCCGCCTCGCGACGCTCCCTTCCAGCTTCTCGATGAGAGCGTCGTCAAGAAAGAGCTGGCGTTCCTTTCCGACTGTCGCCTCGCGCGACGGCCCTGGCCCCGGCACGCGCACCCCCTCCGACAGCGCCCGCACCTCTTCCGACGAGAGAGCCCTCGTGTAGATGCGCAGAGACTCGATCGCCGTGTTCGTGGTCTTGAGGATCGAGAGCGGTCCTGCCGGCGCCGTCAGCCGGAGTCCCGCCCCCAGCTTCACCCGCGAGCACTGCGTGAGCCCGGGACCCTGCCGCCCGAGCTCCGTCGCGTGGAACGTCGTCGCGTCGCCGTCAAAGGTCACCGCTAGGTCGTACCACCGGCTGTTGCGCAGGCACAGCTCGCCCGCGCCGCTCTTGCACGAGTGCTCCTGCGCGGCGCCGCCCTTGTCCTCAAGTGTCATCGTCACCGCCAAGTCCGTTTCGTCGCTCGTCGTGAACCAGTGAAGGCAGGTCTTCCCGCCCGAACCCTTGAGCGCTAAGAGCTCGTAGCCCGCGTCGTTCCGGCACTTTCCCCCGTAGAGAATCCGCAGCCAAAGCGTAAACCTCGATCCAAGGTCGAGAAGCGCGTGGCGGGGTATCCGGTAATCCGCCGGGATCCAGCGCTGATCGCCGGGCTGAGGGATCAGCCGCGTCCATGCGAGCGCGCAGCCGTCCGCGTTCCCCCCGACGGGGATCTCCTGTCCCACGAGAACGGGCGGCTCCTCCACCGGACCGCCGCTGGCGATGTCGGGAAGTCCCCCCTCGACCGCGTTGGCGAAAGGCGCGTCCCGCTCGAAGCGGTAGTCCCCGATGAGACCTTCCTGTCCCGGCGACACGCTCCCCATAAGCGGCAGGATAAGCAGAACCGCCCCCGATGCAAGCGTCGTCCTCATGGTCTTCCTTTCGCCTGTACTTCGTGAGGATCGCCCCTATGCGCCCTTCCTTTGCAGGATGACCAGCGTCTGGTCGTCGTGCGTCGGCTGTCCCTCCCTGTGACTCTTAACCGCCTCGATGATAGCGTCCCGGAGCGCCGCCGGCCCGCTTCGGGCGTGTCTTGAGCACACTTCCCTCAGACGTTGCTCTCCGAAGAGCTCCCCGCCCGCGCCGCGCGCGTCCGTGATCCCGTCCGTGTAGAAGATGAGCGTGTCGCCGGCCGCTATCTTCGTCTCCCCTCGCGGAAACTCCATCTCTTCGCCCGTTCCCAGGGGAAGCTCGGGATCGATCGCCAGCGCCCGCACCTGTGCCTTGGACGAATCGAAGACGAGAGGCGGGTTGTGCCCCGCGGAGGAGTAGATGAGTTTCCCCTCCTTCGCATACAGCGTCCCTAGGAACGCCGTCACGAACTGGTCGTCCATCATGCTGTCCGCGATCCGCGCGTTCGCATACGCCAAGATCTTATCGGGCTCGAAGTCAGCCTTCCGCGAACCGTGCAGGATCGTCCGCAGCACCGCCATGACGACGGCCGCGGGCGGCCCGTGCCCCGACACGTCCGCCACGAGCAGCCCCCATCGGTCTTCCCCTTGCTCGAAAAAGTCGTAGTAGTCCCCGCCCGCGCGTCGCGCCGGAGCGTAGTGCACCGCAAGCTCGTACCCCTCGATCTCGGGCGTCCTCTGCGGGACGAGCCGGCGCTGGATCTCCCCGACGATTCGGAACTCCCCGTCGAGCTCGCGGTACGCCCGTCTGAGCCTCTCCCTCTGCGAGAGCACCGTCGCTAGGGAAACGAGCTCCGCGTACCGGTCCGACACTTGACGGCTGAAAGACCTCGCCTGCCCCGACATGATCGAACGGATCCGTCGGAGCTGCCCCGCGTTCAGCACCCGCTTGTCCGTCTCGCAGAGGATCTGCTCCATCTCCGGCACCGTCTTCCCCGTCAGTTTCGAAAGCCGGTCCGCAAAGTGGAAGTTGTAGGTGTCCTGCGCCGCCGCCACGATCCCCGCCTTCGGATAGCCCCGGCCCCGGTAGGTGAGCGTCACCGGGCACGCGTAGAGCGTCCCCGTCCCTCCCACGCAGTCCGCCGTGACGCACGCCTCCTGCGTCATCGCCGAGTGCGCCGCCGCGTGCACGTCCGTGAGACAGCGCGTCCCCTTGTCCCCCACGACCCGGTTGATCGCCGCGCAGAGGGGCGACCGCACGATCTGTGCCTCCGCCCCCGGGATGACCGGGACGACCTCCTCGGGGTTGTAGAGCAGGACCGCGCACTCCATCTGCGTGAGCTCCGCGATCGACCGCGCGAAACGCTGGAGCTCCTCCGGATCGATGAGCGCCGCAAGCGGGACCTCCCCGGGCCCGAGCACCTTTCCGTCGGCGTTCAGGGCCGCGTCCGGAATCCGTCTCTCGTCGTCTGGCTCCTCGACCATGCCGGTCACTTCTCCAGCATCCGTCCCACCTTGAACTTCGATACGGCGGCGAGGTACTCGTCGATGTTCTCCGCGATGATCGACCCGTGCTGCGGACAGATCCTCAGGGGCTCAAGTCCCCTCACCTTCCGCACCGCCTCCCTCCAGGCCCGTTGCGACCCGATGTACGGCTCGATGAAGTCGCGCGTCGCCTCCGCGTACCCTTCCCCCGCGAAAAGCGACCACTTCCGCGTGAACGCCGCGAACACGTCGCTGGCGAAAAGGGTCCTCGTCGCCGTGTCCCACGTCATGATCGCCCCCGCGAAGTGCACGTAGGGCGTTGCGTGAAAAACGAGCTCCCTCCCCGCGATGCGCATCTTCGCCCCGTCGCGCGGACTCACGAGCTTCGACGTCACCCCGTAATAGGGCATGAAGAGCGCCGCCCGCTGGGGCACCACCACCTCGATCGGATGGTCGATGAGAACCTCGAATTTCGGGATGCTGGCGCACAGGTCCGGGTCCTGGTGCTGCACGATGATCGTCTGGATGCGCTCCGCCTTCACCACGGAAAGCACCTTCTTCGCCACCACGTGGTAATGAAGCACGCTGCCCGGATCGATGAGGATCGCCCCCTCGTCCGTGACGATCAAATACGGGTTGTTGCTGAACCCCGCCGACCAGTCCGCGAACCCCACCCAGTAGATCCCTTCCGCGACCTCGTAGACCTTGTAGGGATCGCTTGCGTCGGTTGCCGCCATGCGCGGTGCCCTCGAGCCCTCTCCCCCTCCCCCCATTATAGGCAGAAGCCCCCGTGCCCGTCGAGGGCCGCGGGGGCTTTCCGGCTTGCCCCTCTCGATCGCCTTGTTCAGCTCTTTCCTCCGAGGATCGCTTCGAGGTCGCCCTTGGGCGTCCCGATCGGCTTGATGGCGAACTTCTCCGCGAGCACCTGGAGCGCCGCGGGCGTTACGAACGCCGGCAGCGTCGGCCCGAGACGGATGTTTCGGATCCCGAGATGCAGAAGCGTCAGAAGGATCGCGCACGCCTTCTGCTCATACCACGACAGCACGAGCGTCAAAGGCAGGTCGTTTACCCCCACGCCGAATGCGTCCGCTAACGCCTTGGCGATCACGATCGCCGAATACGCGTCGTTGCACTGCCCGATGTCCAGTAACCTCGGCAGCCCCGCCACCTTCCCGAAGTCCTTCTTGTTGAACCGGTACTTCCCGCACGCCAAGGTCAGGATCGCGCAGTCCTTCGGGACCAGGTCCGCCAGCTCCGTGTAGTAGTTGCGCCCGGGACGCGCCCCGTCGCACCCGCCGATGAGGAAAAAATGCTTAAGCTTCCCGCTCTTCACCGCTTCGATCACCTGCCCGGCGACCCCCAGCACGGCCTTGTGCCCGAAGCCCACCGTGATCTCCCGGTCGGGCCCGTTCTGCGGGAATCCCTCCGCCGCTATAGCCGCCTCCACCACGGGCGAGAAGTCCCGGTTGGAGATGTGTCGCACCCCCGGCCACGCCACGAGCCCGCTCGTAAAGATTCGGCCCTCGTAGGACTTGTTCGGACGCTGGATGCAGTTCGTCGTCATGAGGATCGCCCCCGGGAACGCCGAGAACTCCTTCTGCTGGTTCTGCCATGCGCTCCCGTAGTTCCCCGCGAGGTGCTTGTATTTCTTGAGCCCCGGGTACCCGTGCGCCGGCAGCATCTCCCCGTGTGTGTAGACGTTGATCCCCTTCCCCTCCGTCTGCTTGAGGATCTCCTCGAGGTCCGCGAGGTCGTGCCCGCTTACCGCGATCGCCTTCCCCTTCAAGGGCTCGACGCGCACTTGCGTCGGCGCCGGGTCCCCGTGCGCCCCCGTGTTCGCTTGGTCCAGGATCTCCATCGCCCGGAGGTTCAGTTCCCCCACCCGCAGCGCCGCGGCCAAAAGTTCCCCCGTGTCCTTGCTCTCCTTCGCTAGGAAATCCAGCATCTCATGGAACGACGCGTAGACCCCGTCGGCTTCCTTGCCCAGGATCTGCGCGTGATCCGCGTACGCCGCCGCCCCCTTGAGTCCGTACGTTGCGAGCTCCTGCAGGCCCGTGATATCCTCGCCGTACTTTTCCTTGCGCTTCGTGATCGACACCGCGCGTCCCTGCTCCACGAGGCCCCCAAGGTCCTTCGCCAATGCTAGCGCCGCCGCCCCGTCGAGCTTCTCGGGCTGCACCCCCGCCTTCCGGGCCGCCTCCTCGTACATCGCGCGCGCCCGGTCCCGGAGCTCCGCCGCTCGAACAATCAATCCCCGGAGCCTCTCGGGATCGAAGTCCACGTTCGTGATGGTGCTGAAGAGCGCTTGCACGACGAAGACGTCGATCTCGCTAGCCTTCGCCCCCAGCTTGCGCGCCCGGTGCGCGTACATCCCGATCCCCTTCGTCACGTGAACGAGGAGGTCCTGCAGCGTCGCCGTCTCCGCGTCCTTGCCGCAGACCCCGCGCGCTGTGCAGCCCTTGCCCTGCGCCGTCTGCTCGCACTGGTAACAAAACATGCTCATCTTCCTCTCCTTCCTCTCTATCTATCTTCTTCGTGTCTTCGTGCCTTTGTGGCTATCCCTTCTTGCCTTCCCGGAACGCCTTCATCACCTCCTCGTACCTCTCGGGCCCGAGACACCGCTTCGCCGCCTTGCACCATTGGATGCAGCTCGGCGTCTGCTCCCGGTA
>JAZDKG010000140.1:0-23867 GCA_043803205.1 Planctomycetota bacterium | reverse complement strand
CTTCCCGATGAATTCCCCTTCCGACACCACGTCGTAATGGGTCTCCCCGAAACGGGCCTTCCCCACTGGACGAAGCAGCGTGAGCGATCGCCCCTCTTTGCCCACGAGCGCCTCCCCCTCCCCTTCCGCCACGAGCGGGCTCTGCGTGTCGAGCGCCTTCACGAGCGCTAGGCGCCTCGCGAGAGGGATCTTCTGCAGGTACCGCCCGAAGACCGCAACCAGACCCACCATTACGAGCAGCGACCCGGCGAAACCGATGAACACGTTGAGCACCGCCGTGCTCAAGTCCTGCCATTGCAGGGGGTTCGGCCGCTCCGGCACGGTGTAATGGCTGAAGATGAGGATGAGGCTCGCCAGGATCAGAACGATCCCCGTGACCCCCGTGATCCCGAACCCCGGGATCAGAAAGATCTCGATCAGGAGAAGCGCCACTCCGACAAAGAAGAGGAGCAGCTCGAAGAAATCCGCGAGTCCCGCGACGTGATGTCCGAAAAAGAGGAGCCCGAAACAGATCACCGCCCCAGCCGTCGGGAGCCCGATCCCGGGCACCTTCACCTCCGCGTAGATGCAGGCTAGGCCCACGAGAAGAAGGATGGTCCGGATCGCCGGGTTCGTGATCACCCGCGCAAGCTCCTCGGCCCAGTTCGGCTCCATGCGCACGACCGGAAGTCCCCCCACGTCCAGCTTCGCCTTCACCTCCTCCATGCCCTCGACGATCCCGTCGATAAACCCGATGCGGTCCGCCTCCTCCGCTGTCAGCGTAAGGACCTTGCCGGCCTCTGAGAGGATCCCGACCATCTTCACCGGGGGCAGCGTTCGGTCGCCGCGGGCTTCCTGGTCCAGGCGCTCGTAGGTCTTGTGGTCCACGAAGCGGCGCTCGTCCCCGACCAGGACCTCCAACACCTCGACGTCCGGATCCACCATCGCCTCGGCCACGAAGGGGTTTCTCCCCCGGCTCTCCGCCCGCGCCCGGAATTCCGCCCGGACGAACGACTTGACCTTCTCGTCCGCCGCCATCATCCCTTCCCCGGTCGCGTAGACGGGCGTGCTCGCGCCGATAGACCCCCCCTTTGTCATGTAGATGCGTTCGCAGCTGATCGCGATCAGCGACCCGGCGCTGATCGCCTTGTTGTTGATGAATGCCGCCGTCGGGACCGGACACTTCTTGATCGCGTCGGCGATGCGAACCGCCGAATCGACCCGTCCCCCGAATGTGTCCATGTCGATGATGACGGCCGCGCTCTCCCTCGCGTCCAGCGCCCCGAGCATCCGCTCAAAGAAGGCGGCGATCCCCTCGTCGATCATCTCGCCTTCCATGATGCGGCCCTTCACCGTGCGGATGGGAAGGACCAGGACCGATTTCCCCCCGGGCGGCTCAAGCGAGAACGCCGCCGACGCGGCGATCACGGGGACCAGAAGAAGACACGCCAGTCCGCGTCGAATCGCCAAGCGTCTCACCGAAGCGCTCCAGAATGAAGCGTCGTGGACTGCGGGGGGTAAGTGGTGGAGGATAGGGGGTTCGAACCCCTGACCTTTTGGCTGCCAGCCAAACGCTCTCCCAACTGAGCTAATCCCCCACGACTGCCGCCGAGGACGCTTCCTCGTCCCGCTATGCCCGGACTCTACCCGTCCCCGCCGCGCCCGTCAAGACCATTCGCCCGTCGCCCGCCCTCCGGACGCGCTCGCCCCGCGCGGGAATTCCGTTTGCCCGGGGACGCCGGAACGTCGTAAGATTGAGCGTTCTTGTCCAGAGCCGTCTTCACGAGGCACCGACGGAAGACGATGGAGCAGATCATGCCGGACTACGATTTCAACACGATCGAACCCAAGTGGCAGGCCTTCTGGGAAAAAGACGGGCTCTTCCGGATGGACCCCAAGAGCCCGAAGCCCAAGTTCTACTGCCTCATGATGTTCCCCTATCCGAGCGGCACGCTCCACGTGGGACACGGCCGCAACTACATCATCGGGGACGTCTTGGCCCGCTTCAAAATCATGCACGGCTGTAACGTGCTGGCGCCCATGGGCTGGGACGCCTTCGGACTCCCCGCCGAGAACGCCGCGATCAAGAACAACATCCACCCCAAGGAGTACACGCGACGGAACATAGCCGCCATGAAGCGCCAGTTTCGCGCCTGGGGCGTCGGCTACGACTGGGACCGGGAGATCGCCAGCTCCCATCCCAACTACTACAAGTGGACCCAATGGATCTTCCTCCAGCTCTACAAGGGGGGTCTAGCCTACCGGAAGGAGGCGCCGGTCAACTGGTGCCCGAACTGCGCGACCGCGCTCGCCAACGAGGAGGTCGTGGAGGGACACTGCGACCGCTGCGGCTCTCCGGTCGAGCTCAAGGCCCTCACGCAGTGGTTCTTCCGCATCACCGACTACGCCCAGAGGCTCCTCGACGACCTCGCGCTCCTGCCGAAGTGGCCGGAGAAGGTGCGCGTGATGCAGGCCAACTGGATCGGCCGCAGCGTCGGCGCACGCGTCGATTTCGTCGTCGCCGAGACGGGCGATCCCCTCCCATGCTTCACGACCCGCCCGGACACGCTCTTCGGCGTCACCTTCATGAGTCTCGCCCCCGAGCACCCCCTCGTGAAGAGAATCGTCGCCGGCACCGACCGCGAGGCGCAGGTCCTCGCCTTCATCGAAACATGCAGCCGCCAGAAGGTCCTTGACCGCACCGCCCCCAGCGAGGAGAAAGAGGGCGTCTTCACTGGACGACACGTCATCAACCCCGTGAACGGCGAAAAGGTCCCCCTCTGGGTCGCCAACTATGCGCTCATGGAATACGGCACGGGCGCCGTCATGGCGGTCCCCGCCCATGACCAGCGCGACTTCGAGTTCGCAAAGAAGTACGGCCTTCCGATCAAGGTGGTGATCCAGCCGCCTGACCGGAAGCTCACCGCGCAGGAGATGACCGAGGCGTACGTCGAGGACGGCGTCCAGACCGCGAGCGCCCAATTCACGGGCATGCCCAACCGCGAGGCGATCGAAGCCATCACCCGGTGGCTCGCCGACATGGACAAGGGCGATTCCACCGTGAGCTACCGCCTGCGCGACTGGCTCATCAGCCGACAGCGATACTGGGGGGCGCCTGTCCCAATCGTCTACTGTCCGGACTGCGGCGTGCTGCCCGTTCCCGAATCGGACCTCCCCGTGCTCCTCCCCGACGTTGTGGATTTTAAGCCCAAAGGCGCAAGCCCCCTCGCCTTCGTCAAGGGATTCGTCAACACCTCGTGCCCGCGGTGCGGCGGCCCCGCCAAGCGCGAGACCGACACCATCGCCCAGTGGCTGTGCTCCTGCTGGTACTTCCTGCGATTCGTCTGCCCGCGCATGGACGACAGGCCCTGGGACCGCGCCGAGGTGGACCGCTGGCTCCCCGTCGACCAGTACATCGGCGGCATCGAGCACGCGGTCCTCCATCTCCTCTATTCGAGGTTCATCATCAAGGTCCTCTACGACGCCGGGGACGTGGGGTTCGTGGAGCCCTTCGACGCCCTCTTCACCCAGGGGATGATCACGAAGATCTCATCGATTACGGGCAAGCTCGAGAAGATGTCCAAGTCCAAGGGGAACGTGGTCAGTCCCGATCCCCTGATCCAGCAGTACGGCGCCGACACGCTGCGCGCCTACACGCTCTTCATCGGCCCCCCCGAGAAGGACGCCGAGTGGAGCGACCGCGACATCGTCGGCGCGCACCGCTTCCTCACGCGCGTCTGGGAGAAGGTGCACGAGGCCGCGCCTGTCATCGCGGGCGTCGCCCCCTGGAAACCCGGAGTCGCCGTCCACAGCGAGCGAGGGCGCAGGCTCCATCGCCGGACCCACCAGACCGTGAAGAAAGTCACGGAGGACATCGAGGGCTCTTTCCACTTCAACACCGCTCTCGCCGCGCTCATGGAGCTGGCGAACGAGCTTCGCGACTTCGGAGACCTCGCCGACGCGTCGCCCGACGAGCGCGCGGCGCTCGCCGAAGCGGTCGAGAGGATGCTCCTCATGCTCGCTCCCTTCGTCCCCCATATCGCAGAGGAGCTCTGGGAACGCATCGGAAGGACGCCATCGATCTTCCGCCACCCCTGGCCCGCCTACGACGAAGAGGCGACAAAGGCCGAGGAGGTGGAGATGGCCGTCCAAGTCGGCGGGAAGCTGCGCGGCCGCATCCGGGTGAGCGCCGACGCGGACGAGGAGGAGATCCGGCGGGCCGCCCTCGCGGAGGAAAACGTCGCCGCCCACGTCGCGGGCAAGGAGATCCGCAAGCTCATCGTCGTTCAGGGCCGGATCATCAATATCGTCGTCGGGAAATGACGCCCCAGCCTTACCCCCCGATCGCCTCTTTCCGTCCCTTCCGCGCGCGGGCCAAGTAGTCGCGGCAGAGCTCGATTCGGAACTCGCGCGCGATCTCCTCGACGGACTTGTCCGGAAGCTCCGAGCCCAGCGCGCACAGCGCCGCGTGCCACGCGGTGATGTCGATCGATAGGCCTCCCCCGTACTTCTTCTTCGCCTCCCAGAGACGGTTGTCCCCCGACCCATCGTTGAACCGAACGTGCCCGTCGAAGTGCACCATGCGCCTGTCCAGGTTGATGCGCGCCGTCGCCAGCCCCGGAACCCATCCGCCGGCGACGGGCTGAAGATCCAGGCCCGTCTCCGCAAGGAGCCTCCCCGTCATGTCGATCACCGCGCTGTAATAGGGGCAGCACGCGACGATGGGGTATTCGAACTCGAACGCCCATGCCACCAGGTGCGTCCCGCCCCGGTACATGGAGCTGAAGACCAGGAGTTCCGCACCGTTCTCCCGCGCGCCTTCGAACACCTCGATGAAGTTCGCATCGAAGCAGATCGCGAAGCCGATCCGCCCGATGTCCGTCGCGAGCACCGTCGCGTCGGCTCCGGGACAAATGCCGCTCTCGATCTCTCCCAGTGTCGGGAACATCTTGTCGTAGCCGCCGATGACCCGGCCGTCCCGCCCCACAAGAATCGCCGAGTTGCGTCGCACCCCCTCGACGTTCCGCAGGGTCCCGATCACAAGGTTGAACCGATGCTTCGCCGCCAGGGAGGCGAGCGTCTCAAACTCCTTCGTCGGGAGCGTCGGCGGGTTCTCGAACCACGACGCGTTCGGGTCGCCGAACTGAAGGAAGCACTCCGGCAGGACCACGAGGTCCGCCCCCTGGTCCCCGGCGAGCGATAGAAGCGTTCGCGCGTGGGCAAGGTGCTTCTCGCGCGAGATGCTCCGGTCGTCCGGATCCAACGTCGTAACCGTCGCCAAGGTGATCCAGCGCGCCATCAGATACTCCTTTCAGAGCTCTCCTTTTCCGAAGAGCGCGTCCGCAACCTCACCGAAGTCCTCGAACGCCGCGTAGGCAAGCCCTTCCTGGGCGCACTTCTCGGCGAGGAAGCCCCTCGCGAAAATCCGGTCCGCCCGCCGCGCCGCGCAGAGATCGCTGTACCCGTCGCCGACGACCACCGGACGCAGACCCCTTTTGCGCGCATCCTCCATAAGGGCGCACTTGCACGTCCCGTGCCTCGAGCAGCGCACGGAGGCATACGGAAAAGTGAAGCGCCTCGGAGGCCCCCACGTCATCCGATTCGTCCGGACGGGGATCTTCGCGATCCCATGCGCGCGCAGGAATGCCCGCACGTAGAACTCGATCCCGTCGCTGGCGATGAGGAGCTCCGAGCCCGCTTCGCGCGCCCGGGCGAGGAACCCTTTGAAACCCGCCCGCAGCGTCGCCGCGGAGGCGAACTCGATTATCGCCTTCCGCTCCCCCTTCACCAGGGACCATTGGTACTCCAGATTCTCCCGGGTGGAGATCTCCCCCGCCAGCCACCGGGCTTCCGAGACGCGCCACGCCGGATCGGCGAACCGCTCCAGGATCGCGTTGCCGATGTCCTCTGAGGCGATCGTGCCGTCGAAGTCCAGAAGGACGAAGGCGTCCTCGCCTCGCCTCCCCCGAGTTCGCGATACACCCGCCCTCACCTGCGCCCCAGAATCTTGTCCATAGCCTCGGAGGTGCGCGCCAGAAGCGTCTCGTCCGGGGGCATCATCTCCGCGGTCAGGTACTCCTGACGGTAGTGCTTCTTGAGCGCCGCCGTCACGGCCCGCCAGTTCACGTCGCCTTCCCCCAGATCGCAGAAACCGGCGGCCGTCGCAACGGCGCGCTTGAAATCCTTCAGATGGATCCGCTTGATGCGTTTCCCCAGGATCTCGATCCACTGCTCTGGGTACCCCGTGAGGACCACGTTCCCCACGTCGAAATACGCGCCGACGTACGGCGACCGGAAACCGTCGATGAAGTCGCGCACCTCAAGGGGCGACAGGAACAGCTTGTTCCACACGTTTTCCACCGCGATCGCGACCTTCAATTTCTCCGCCGTCGGCAGCAGCTTCCGCACACCCTCCTTAGCGCGCTTGTACGCTACGTCGTACGGCACGACCTTCGCCTTGGGATTGAAGAAAACGTCCACCGACGCCGGGATCGTCAGGAGCGCGTCCGTCCCCGCCCACCGCGCGATCGCTAGACACCTCTTCGTATCCTCGACGATCGACTCGCGGACCCGCGCGCTCGGATCGCTCATCGAGCGCGTCCAGTACATCCCCGTGGCAACGCTGGCGATCTCCACCCCCGCCTTCTCGGCAGCCGCCCGGATCCGCCCCACCTGCTTCTCCGTGCTCCTCGGAGTGAGAACGCCCTTGCGGTCCACGCAGAGCTCGACCGCCTCGAACCCGTTCCGCTTCGCCTCCGCAAAGACCTCCGCGTGGTCGGCGGTGTTCTCCAACCCGCCCGGAAAAGACCAGTAGCTGATCGACTTCTTGAACATGGATGCTCTCCTCCCTTTCCATGCGATCCCGGATTACGACAGGGGCATTGTAGTGAACGGCGTGCGCCTGTCAACAAGACGCCGCCCGATCACCGGCGCGCAGCGCCTCCGCAAGGGGACCCGCTCCCGGCGCTCTTGCTGCGCCCTATCCGGCCCCCGCCGCGCCCTGCGCTCCCCGCAGTCGGTTGCGCAGCTCCATCACCTGCGGATGGTTCTGCTGCAGCGCGTCCGCTCGGCGCAGGGCTTCCTCCGCCCCCGCAAAGTCGCCCGTCGTGGTGCTCACCTTCGCCAGCAGAATGAGCGGCTCGATCGCCTTCTCGTGCCGCGTCGCAAGGTCCCGCAGGTGCCGCAACGCGTTGTCCTTGCCGTCGGTCTCCACCGCGAGCTCAAGCCACCGGCCCGCGACCTCCATGTCCGAGATGTCCAGGCAATACGCGTGACGGAACGCGTCGGACGCGTGACGCGTCGCCCCTTTGGACAAAAAGTCCCCTCCCAGCTTCTTCCAGCGGGAAGCGTCGTCCCCGGCCGCGACACTCTGGCGGACGGCGCAGCGGTACGCCTCGTCGAACTCCCCCATCTCCAACGCCGCGTCCCGCAATCGGCTCAGAAGCTCTTCGGTCTTCGGCATCCCGGCGGCCGCCTCCTTGAGGTGTGGGAACGCCCGGTTGAACCGGCCGGCGTCCATGTAGATGCAACCCAGATAAAACCGCGACTTCACCCGCGACGGATCCAGACGAATCGCCCTCTTGAAACACCGCTTCGCCACCCGAGCCCTCCCCGTGTGATAGGCGCACAGGCCCCACCCTTCCAGGAACTCCGCGTCCTCCTTGAAACGCTCCACCATCTGCAGGAAATCCTGGAACGCCTTCTCGTAGTCGCGGGCGTCCAGCTGGCAAAGCGCCCGCTCCTTACGCGCCTCCATGCATTTCGGGGTACGCGAAACCAGCCGCTCGGTCAGCATCGCCGCCTGGTCCAGGTCCCCCGACAAGCGATAGCTGCGCGCGACGAGCGTCCGAAGTTCCGGACTCTCGGGATCGCGGTCCAGCATGCGCTCGATCACCCCACGCGCCTCATCCCACCTCGCTCCCCGCATCAGCAGATCCGCCAGCTCGCGCATCCGGGCGGGATCCTGCGCATGAGAGAGCGCCAAGGCCTCCTTGAGGTGTCTTGCCGCCTCCGCCGGATTCCCCAGCCGCTTGTATATGTCGCAGAGCTTGTTGCGCAGTTCCGGGGTCGGATACCTCCCCAGCAGCCCCTCCCCCTCCTCAGCGGCCTCCTGAAGCTTCCGTTCCTCCATGAGGACGTCCAGCCGCTTCAGGACGTCAAGCGGAAGCGTCCTCTTCCTGAAGGACCACCAAGCCATCTCCGCCCTCCGGCTCAGGCGAATGTTCGCGCCCCCGGCGCGCTCCTCCCATTATAAGCCCCCCGGGGACGGCCGACAACAGCGGACCGGTCCCTTACCCGACTACGCGCTCCAACCATCCTGCGATCGCGTCGAAGTACGGCTCCGGAGCGACCTCGAATTCCAGAGTGTGATGCGCCTCCCCGAAGGACACCAGCGTCTTGGGGGCCCGCAGTCCCTCGTAGAACCTGCGCACCCCGTCCGTGTCCACGATCCGCTCCTTCCCCGCAAGAAGAAGCAGCGTCGGAACGCGTATCCTGTCCGCGCCGCGCGCCAGCATCCGGTCCAGCTTCCGGCTCGCAAGGAGAAACCGCCCCGTCACCTGCCGGACGCTCAGCGCATCCTCCCGAATGTAGGCGAGCCGCTCCGGGTTGGCCGTGAAATACGTCTCGTCCGGGATCGGCACGGGAAAGGTCCTTCGGGGCGCAAGGAGAGAGCCCAGCGCGACCATGAGCTTTTGTGGAAACGCGAGATCCACCTTCGCCGCGATCCCCGGGGCGCTCAGGATCAGCCCCGCCAGCCTCCCTCCCCGCTCCGCGGCGTAGACGCTCGCGAGCTTCCCTCCCCACGAGATCCCCATCAGGACCACCGGACCTCCAGCCACGTTCACCTGGTCGATCGCATCATCGATGTCATCGAGGAGAGTCCGAGCGGTCGGCGTGTCGCCCCGATCCTCCCTGTTGAGGCCGCTCCCCCTGCGGTCCAGAAGCGCAACGCTGAAGTTCCTGGACACCAGCGCCCGGGCGCCCTCGACGTACCATCCCCCATGGCTCTGGATCCCGTGCAGGCAGACGATGAGCCCTTTCGAAGGACTCGCCTCGCACATCCGGTAGTGAAGCGCCTCGCCCCGGCGCGTCCGATACGTCTTCACCACGCACTCCGTCATCCTGCGATCACCCCCCCTTCCGCGGCAAGTCGCCTCACAAGCGCCTCGTCAACTTCGATCCCAAGCCCCGCCCCCCCGATCGGCCGGGCCCTGCCCCCGCGCCCGAAGGTGAGATCCCTGCGAACGACGTTCTCCCGAAGAAGGTGGCGGTCATACGATCCTTCGAGATACGCGAGGTCTTTCACCCGCTGCGCGAGATGCCGCCCGGCGGCGCTCAAGATGGACGACTCCCCCACCAAGCACCCCAGTTGCACCCCGAGGCCGACCTCACGTGCCCGTTTGATGCACTCCAGCGACCGCACGAACCCCCCGCACTTCGAGATGCGCACGTTCAGGATGTCCCCTGTCCCTTCCCGGCGGATCCGATCCACGTCGGCGAGCCGCGTGAAGGATTCATCCAGGATCACCTTCATCCCCAGCCGTTCCCGGAGCCTTCGCAGGCCTTCCTCGTCGCCGACGGCAAGGGGCTCCTCCACGGCGCTCACCCGATGCCCTCGCACCGCCGATAGGACGCGCTCCGCATTCTCCCGATCCCAGCCGTTGTTCGCGTCGAGCCGAAGGTCGATGCGCCTTCCCAGGGCCGCGCGCACGGTCGCCACCAGCTCCACGTCATCCCCGCCCGTTCCCACCTTGAGCTTCACGTCCCGGAACCCATAGAGGCGGCAGAGAAACGCCTTTCTCCCAACCTTGGAGATGTCTTCGGCCGAGAGGACGACGCCATAGCGCACGGGCCCAACCTCCCGCAGCGCCTCTGCGGGGAGGATGAGATCCACGATCCGCCAGAACGGGAGCCCCGCGCGCCTCGCCGCCGCATCGAGAAAGGCGATCTCGAGCGCCGCACGGGCCGCGTTCGAGCTTTGGTCGTCCGCGGGAGGACACACATGGGCGCGAACGAATCCCACGGCCCGCTCCAGGGAGGAAAGGTCGTCCTCCCGGACGCAATGGCTCACGTCCGCCGCCAGCCCCCGCGCGAACGCGAGCGCTCCTTCCGGCGTCTCGCCGGTAAGGTATGTCCTCGTGATCCCCTCCCCCCAGCCCGTGACCTCCCCGCAGCGCACGCGCGCCACAACGTTGATCGTCTCCGCGCGCTCCGCCCGCGCATGCTTGAAAGGCTTCCTCAGGCGAAGCCGCACTGCCCAGAGCTCGATCTCCAAGGCTCTCACCGATGCAGCAGGAAATACCCGTGTCCCACGAGATCGATTACCCGTTCCTGCTCGATCTCGTACCCCGCGTTGCGGAAGATCCTGCGCCATTCGTCGGCGGACAGGATCACCTGGTTCGTGAGGTTGTGAAAGAGATGGTGCTCCGCGAAGCCCGTCGGCCGCTTGCGCAGCGCCTCGTGCGGCTGCCGGCAGAACTCCGCCACCGCCAGCCTCGCGTTGAACGAGCCACGAAGATCGCCGAGGAGCTTCCCGATGCGCCCCGTCCCGTCCGCAAGATGCTCATGAAAGACGTCCACCGCCGTCAGCACGTCCACTCCGCCAAAACGCTGCGCGAGCGTCGCGACGTCGAACATATCAGCCTGCTCGACGGAGACCCTGTCCCGCAGCGGCGACCCCTGCAGACGCCCGCAAGCGTGACGGACCGCATCCGCGTCCATGTCGATCCCGTGACAGACGATCTGCGTTCCCTCCGCGATCCCGAAAAGAAACTCCAAGTCCCCGCACCCGAGGTCCAGCACCTCGCGCGCCCCCGCGTCCAGAATCATCCGCTTGAGCACCGGGAACGGGAGCTGCGACCCCAGTTCGCCCGACCCTTTGGCGACGTAGTCGCCCCTGCGAAAGACCTCGCGTCCGAAGAGCGCCTCGCCCCGCAGCATCGCGCTGAGATTTCGGAAAATGGGCTCGTAGCCCCGTGCCAGGTCGAACGAGCCGCGCGGCTCCGCCAAGAGCAGCTTCCCCTCCTCGTCCAAGCGGACGCGGTCTCCCTCGCACCGAAGGATGCTGAGAACGTCCAGGTAATCCACCAGCGAGGCGAAGACGCGGGGGTGGAAACGGTAGCGCGTCTGCGCTTCCGCGAGCGTCATCCCCTCCGGATGGGCGGCCAACTCATCCAGAAACCCCGTCTCGAGAAGCGCCCACAGCGCCTCCGTGACGGCGTATCCCCGGTAGTACCGAAGCGCCCGCTGATGTCGGCGGAAACGACGAACCAGCTTCCTCAGCCCGAACAGCCGCGCGAGATACCAGATCTGTGACAGGGTGCCCGCCATTTCGCCTCCTTTCGTTCGCTTGCGGCAACGCCGCCCGCGAGTCCGCCATTCGGCGCCGACGCGGTCAACGTTCCTCGTCCGGCGCCGAAACGGCGATGTTGCTCCCGTCGGCCGCAAGCATGCCCTCCAGCTTCCCGACGAAATCGAAATCCGCTTCCAGGTAAGTGTGCTTATACTGTTCCACACGCCCTCGGTTTCGCTCGATCCGCGCCGCGCAGTAACGGTCCCACGTCCCGTTCGAGAGCTTCCTCATGCGCATCGGCCCCAACTGGTCAAGCCGCCGCTCGTTCTCGTAGCAGATGTTCAGCCGCTGGAGACCCCGATCCACGCGCTCGAGGAAGTCCTGTTCCCGCCATCCTCTGACGGCTTCTTCCTCAACGAACAGCACATAGAAGGGCGGAACGACGGCCTGTGGCGCTAGCGTGAAGGTGTGCGGCGGCGCCCCGAACCCGGCCGAAGCTTCCTTCACCGCCTGGACCACCTGGCACTCCGATAGCTTCTCTCCCACAAGGTTCGCGAAGCCCGATCCTTTGTTCACGAACTCCAGCTCCGGCGCGTCGCGGAGGAAACCTGCTACCTTGACGACGTCGTTGATGTTGTACCGATAGAGCCCTCCGCTCGTCGTGAGCACGATGAGGTACATCCCGTCCCGCTCCAACTCGTGCGCCAAGAGCGTCCGCGGCGCCGCGCTCCCCGCCTCCTCCAGCGGCACAAACTCGAAGAAGTTGCTCAAGATATCCAGAACTCCCGCGCAGCCGTCCGAGCTCATCGGGATCGTCATCCGTCCCTCGCTGGCGACAAGCCCGACATCCCGCACCGGCGTGTCCCCGAAATACGCGGGAAACTGCGCCAGCCAGTTCTGCAACGGTCCCCCCTTCCAGCAGGCGATGAGCCCCAGCCCGGGCCACAGGTCGAGCGGGAGCAGCCTCCCCGTCCTTCGCCGGATCTCCTCCAGGCGCTTCGCCCCGGCGGGGTCGGGCCTGAGGGATCGCCCCAACTCCCGCGCTACCGTCTCAGGCGGCTCGTCCGGAAATGTGATCGTTCCGTCCCGGACGTCACGGACGAGCCGCTCGTGATCCTCGGCTGCGACCCTTGCGATGTGTACGATCGTGCCCGGGTTGGCGGCCAGAAATATGGAGATGTCCCGCGTCGCGGCGAACCGCATTGCCGCGTAGTACTTCGCGGCGCCGCTGGTGATGAGCGAGCCCGCTTCCGGGAAAACGTAAAGCCGCCGGATGAAGCCCGGCTGCATGCTGGCGATGAGACCCGTCGCGCTCCCGCACGGGACCCCAGCTCTCGGCATTTCCTCGTGGAGCGAACCGGGGATCTGGAGGATCTGGCGCTGGAAGGCCCCCGCATGATCCCCGCACGCGCAGCTCGCCCAAATCCACCAGCTATGCTGGTACTCCCGGACGAACGTATTTGTGATCGGGATATACTTCGCGCGGCTCGTCGTCCCGGAGGTGCTGGCCACGAAGCGCAGCCTCTCCCCCGGGCCATACAGCGCCCCCGATTCCCCGTCCAGAACCCTCAGGATGTAGGGCAAGGCGTACTCGTAGGTGGAAAGGGGCACGTTCCGTCGGAAATCCTCGACTGAGCGGATCTCGTGGAAACAGTGATCTCGCCCGAAATCGGAGTCCGCGTTCCTGGACACCTTCCGAAGAAGGAGCCGCTCCTGCCGACGCCGCAGGTCTCCCGCGCATCGCTCCAGTCCGGCGCGCCTGAGCCCGGCGACCCCGCGCAACAAAGGACAGAATATGGATCCCCACATCACAGCCTGCCCCTAAAGACGGAACGCTCGTCCCGCCAACCACATGCCTACCGGAAAGCGCTCGCGATGTCAACCGGCTCCCCGACGTCCAAGGGCACAACGTCGCCGCCTCTCGGCCCTTCCTGCGCTCAGAGCCCGTCCAGCTTCTTCCGGTACTCGAAATCCTGCTCCAGGTAGACGTGTTTGTACTGTTCCAGACGTCCGCGGTTGTTCTCGATCTTCCAGGAGCGATACCGGTCCCAGGTCCCGTCCGCGACCCTGTCGAGCGTCACCGGCCCGAGCCTCCCAGTGTGCCTCTTCGACTCATACTCCATGTTGAGCTCGCAGAGGACCTTGTCGAGCCGTTCGACGAACGCCTCCTCCGAAACGCCCGCGAGCGCGCCCTCCTCAACCAGGATCGAGTAATGCGGAGGATCGCCCCACCGGGGGAACATGGTAAACGTGGCGATCGGATACCGACCATCGCCGCACGCCTGTCGGACGGCGCACACCGCCTGAAACTCCGAAAGCTTCTCCCCCGTGATGCTGCTGAACCCCGTGCCCTTGTTCAAGAACTCCAACACCGGCGCGCTGTGGTAGCGATCGACCACCCGCACGACGTCGTTGATGTTATACCGGTATAGTCCCCCGCTCGTCGTGAGCACGAGCACATACGACCGCCCGACCTCAAGCTCCTGCGCGAGAAGCGTCCGGGGCGCGTCCGCATCCGCTTCCTCGATCGGGATAAACTCGTAGAAGTGGCTCGTGAGGTCGAGCACGCCGGCGCTCCCCCGTGCGCTCAAGGGGATCGTCATCCGCCCCTCGCTCGCCAAGAGCCCGATGTCCCGCACCGGAACCCCCGGGAAGCACCCCTCGAGCTGCGCAACGTAGTTCTGAAGCGTCCCCCCCTTCCAGCATGCGACCAGCCCCAGGTTGGGCCACATCTCCCGGGGCGCGAGCGCGCCCGTCCTCGCCAGGATCTCCTCCAGGCGTCTCGCCCCCTCCGGATCCGGCCGCACGCGCTCCCGCAACGCCCTCGCAATCTCACGGTCCGGCTCAACCGGAAACGATATCGTCCCGTCCCGCACGTCCCGGATCAGCGCCTCGTGGTCTTCCATACCCACCCGCACCGCCGACAAGATCGTGCTGGGATTGGCGGTTGAGATCATCGAGAGATCCCGCGTCGCCGCAAACCGCATGGCCACGTAGTACTTCGTCCGCCCGTCCTTGATATGCGATGCCGCGGACGGGAACACGTACATCCGCCGAACGAACGAAGGCTGCATCTGAGCGATGAGGCCGCTCACGCTCCCGCAGGGAAGCCCCAGCGCCGTTCGGTGCTCGCACGCCGGGCTCGTCAGCTGGAGAACGTGCCTGTCGAACGCCCGCGGATGATCCTTCTCCGCGTGGTGGCCCCAGACCCACCAGCCGAGGCGGTACTCGCGGATGAACCGCTCCGTGACCGGGAGGTGCTTCGAACGCCGCGTCGTCCCCGACGTCAGGGCGAAGAGCTTCACATGCTCCTGCGGGCCGAAGAGCGCCCCCTCGTCCCCTTCCAGCACCCTCCGGATGTATGGGAGCATCGCCTCGTAGTCCGAGAGGCCGACGTTCCTCTGGAAGTCGGACACGGAATGGATCTCGTCGAAGCGGTGCTCGCGTCCGAAGTCCGAGTCGGCGTTGCGTCGCAGCCGCTGGAAAAGCAGCTTCTCCTGCACCCGCCGCAGGCTCTTGGCCGCCGTCGCGAACTGGTCCCCGCGCCGAGCTCCCAACGCGAGGATCACCGGTGCAAGGATGGAGCCCCACATCGGACAGCTTGCCTCAAGGGGGAAAGGGAAGTCCGAACGACGCCCGGCATCCGGGATCGTCGCTTACGCATAGGTCCGCTCACGCACGCCGGCCCCGGTGCCCTTGTGCGCCAGCGCCTCCTGGAGGAAACCCGTCACGATCCGCTCGTACCTCTCCGGCTCCACGAAGCGGCTGCGGTTGTGCCTCGCCTCCGGCACGATCCAGACCCTGTGAGGTCCTCCCGTCCGCTGCGCAAGGCACGGCGCCTGCTGCCAGTCGATGTGCGAGTCCCGGCGACCGTGGATGTATAGGATCGGCATCAAGCAGTTCGCCACGAGCCGTTCCACCGCCGGAAAGTCCACCCCCAGACGGAATCGCGACACGAGGAGTGCGCCCCGCCCACACACCTTGAAAAGCAGTTCCGGAACACGCTCGAAAACCAGGAACCGAATCACGAAGATCGATACCCACTTGTGCATGTAATCGTTCAGCGTCCGGTACGTGGAGAAGGCCGAGTCCGATACCACCGCCGCAATCCGCGGCCGCGTCGCCGCCACGCACAGACACGTCGTTGCACCTCGCGAGATGCCGAAGAGAACCACCCGCTCCGGGTCCACGTCCGCCCGGCCCTCCAGATACGCGAGGGCCGCTTCGAGGTCCGCGATCTCATACTCCGTGCACCAATGTCGGGGCTCATAGTCCCCCAACTGCCCGCTCTCCCCGTGATGCCGATAGTCGAAAGCAAAGACCTGAAACCCCGCGTCCAGCAGAAAGTCCGCGTACTTCATGCAGGAGTTCCTGTCGCTCCCGAACTCGTGGTTGAACACCACCGTGCCGACTGGCTCCCTGTCGCTGCGGGCCGCCACCAGCACCCCGCTCAGGCGCACCCCGTCCTTCGTCTCGAAAAACACCTTCTCCCCCTCCGCCACCACGCCCTCCTCCGGCACGGTCTTAATCTGTACACCCAGGAAGAGGTTCACCACCAGGCGGACATGATGAAAGACAAAGTATACGACCCCCACGACGATCGCGCTTGCGCCGAGAACCGCCCCAAAGCTCAGAACTCTCCAGACAGTCCCCATCGGTTCCTCATATAGCTCGGGACCCCACGCGCATGTTCGTCCTGTCGCGCAACCAGGTCGTAACAAACATAGGATAACACCACCCATCCGCCCAGACCACACAATTCCACGTCGACACCCGCTCCCAACGCTTCCATGTCTCTATGAGGACCGGCAACTCGACCGTTTCGCGCCCCTCGAAACCGTCATGGAACCCCCTTCCCGCCTCGACGGTCCCGTTTCCAGCCTAAGGCGTCCGGCCCATTTCCGCCGCCTCCCTCAGAACCGCCAAGACCCCTCTCGCCGACCGCTCCCAACTGAAATGCCGCACCCTCTCGAAGCCCTTGCGCAGGAGCTCCCTGCGAAGCGGCTCATCCTTAAGGACCCTCCGCAGCGCTTCCGCGAGGGCCCCGATGTCGCTCGGGTCCACGGTGAGCCCCGCGTCCCCAATGATCTCCGGCACGCTTGCGCAATTGCTCCCCACGACCGCCAGCCCGCAGGCCATCGCCTCGAGCACGGGCAGGCCGAAGCTCTCGATGGAGCTCGGAAAGACGAGGGCGTCCGCGCCGCTGTAGAAAGCGGCCAGCCTCGCGTGCTCCACCGTTCCGGCGAACCGCACGGCGTTGCCAACCCCTGCCTCCGCCGCCAACCGCTCGAGCTCCGGCCGCACCCCGCCCCGATCCGAACCGATGACGACGAGTTGTCGCGGGACGTCGATCATCGTATTGAGCCGCGCCAGCGCCAAGATCGCCTTGTCCGCGTTCTTGTAACGCTTGAGCCCTCCGACAAGAAGAAGATAGGGCCGGTGCACCCCCGCCGTCGCAAGCTCCCTCCGGAGCACCTCCTCGTCCCGCACGGGCGCAAACGTCACGCTCACCCCCTCGTGCACCACCCGGATCTTCTCCGCGGGCACCCCCATCCTTCTCTGCAGCACCTGTCCGATGTCCTGGGAGACCGCAAGCACCAGCGTCGCCCGGCGCAGGTCTCCGGGAAGCGCTCGCCTGAAGTACACCCGACGGGCGAATCCAACCTCCTCCGGCGCCAGCATCGGCAGCAGGCTCTGGACCGCCACCACCTCCGCGCAGGGAGGATGCGGAAGACCCGCGTTGCCGGGCATGAAGAGCACGTCCGGCGCCAGCCGCCTCGTCGTCCGCTCGAGGAAGAGTCGCTCAAAGAGGACGCGCATCCCCCGCGACGAGAACGGCCTCGGGATGAACCGATGCTCGACGTTTTCCGGCAATCCTTCGAAGCAGGCGCGATTCCGCCCGGACTCGATCAGCACGAACTCGTCCCCCGGCGAGACGCGCGCCAGCCACTTCGTCAGGTTCACAAGGTAGGTCTCTCCCCCCCCCGTTCGTCCGCGTGAGACCGACAACGTGTTCACGACGATCCGCAAGTTTTCCCTTTCCCGCGGTGAAGCCCGTTCTCCGCCCTACGGCTGCGCGTACGCACCCTCGCCCGGAGCTTCGCCGGCGGCAGAAGCGGCTTCTCCCGCTGCGGCGCTCCCGGCGTCCTCCGCCTCCCGGGTCAGGCGGCGCTCTTCGCGCCACTGCGCGGTCGCCTGCAGCAGACACGCGAACATGACGTGAAACAGGAATGCCCCCTGGCTTCCCGCGGAATCAAGCCACCCATGGATAACCGTATCCATCGCGACGACGATGCAGCCCCCCAAGAGGCCCGCCGCTAAAGCCCGCTCGGGCGAACGGTCCCGCTCAAGAAGGATCCGGATCCCGAGATAGCCGATGTATGCTAGAAGTGCCCACAGAAAAAACACCCCGACGATCCCCAGGTCCACCGCCACCTGGATATGCATGCTGTGGAGCGTCGTATAGTAGGTGTCCGACGGATCAAACGTGCCCGCCTCGATCTGGGGGTCGTAAAAGATGTACCGGGACACGCCGAAACCGCTCCCCAGGATCGGCTTCGCCTTGACATACGGCCACGCCCTTCGCCAGAGTTCCGTCCGATGCGTCAGGGTCGCCAGTCGCTCCGCGCGGATCAGGTGTTCTGTCTTCTGCAGGACGAACGACTGCAGGAGCTGGTTCCCCACCACCCCGAGGACCCCGATCACGATGATCGCCGCCACGGGCAAGAGCGCCCGCGAGCCGTACAACACAAAGAGCACGAACGCGCTCGCAAGGAACCCCGAGATGAACGCCCCCCGCGACCCCGAAAGGAACACCAGTGCCGCCAGCACGAACACGAGGGCGAGCGCTATGTGCCGCGACGTCTTCCGCAGACGCCGCATCTCGTAGTGCCTCCAGATCGCCACCGGCAGAAGCATGCTGCAGAAAAGGCCCAGCCCGTTCGGGTTGAGGAAGAACCCCGCGAACCGCGAGCTTGCCCTTCCCCCCACGGGCGCCATTATCAGGAGCGCGCTGAGTCCCCCGATCAAGAGCGCCAGCCGGTACAGGACCTCCGCGAACTCCCAAAGCTTCTCCTTGTGGGCCGCCCGCTGGTAGACCCCGACGTACGCCGCCACCATCAGGATCGCCACTGACCCCGCCTTCTGGAAACTGTAAAGAGGCCAGATGCTGTACGAGCACGACAGAAACGAGACCGCCACAAACCCCGCCACCCCAAGAAGAACCCCCTTGTGTCGCCAGCTTGTAGCCGTCCGCCTCACGGGAAGAACCCCGATCCCCGCCATCGCGATGAGCGCCGGCCACCGCAGGACCCCCTTCGTCAGCGCGCGAAGGGGAGTGAACCGCGTTGCCGCCGCCGTCAGCACAAGCAGCGTCGCCAGGAGCATAAAACCGTAGTTCGACTTGCACGCAAGCCGCAGCGCAAGCGCGGCAAAAAGCGCCAGCGTCGCGCCGAAAACGAGCACGATGGGGTCGATGGTCCGAAGGTTCTCGAGCATCCCTGCAACCTGCTCAGAGGGTCCGATACCGTGAATCTCGGTACGCGGCCGCCCCCGACTTAAGGGGCCCTAAACCTCCGTCCTGTCCCAGGACGAGGCGTCGCCCCCCCGCAGGTGCTCCGGAAGCCCGCCGGGCTCCCCCTTCCGCGTCCCGTGCGTCCGCGCAAACGTGGGGCCCTTCGCGATGACGAAGATCGCCTCTTCCGCCAGGAGGTTGGACTGCAAGCGCACCTCGACCCCCCGCGTGAGGCTCAACGGGATCACCCGCAGCACCTTCGCGCCGAGCTCCGCGCAGAAATCCCGGAAGTCCGCGATGGAGAAATAGCGGATGTTCGGCGTGTCGTACCATGGCAGCGGCAGAGTCGGCGTGACCGGCGAGCGCCCCCGCATGAGCTGCTGCAGTCGCGCGCGCCAGTAGGCGAAGTTCGGAAAACTCACCACGCACGCCTTCCCCACGCGCAGCATCTCGCTCACGACGAACTTCGGCCGACGGATCACCTGGAGAGTCAAACTCAACACCACGAAGTCGAACGATTCGTCGGGATACTCGCTCAGCCCCCGGTCGATGTCGTACTGGACCACGGGAATCCCGCGCTGCACGCACTTGATGATGAGTTCCTGGCTGATCTCCAGCCCCTGTCCCACGACACCCTTCTCCCGCCGCAGCCGCGCGAGAAGCTCCCCGTCCCCGCACCCGAGGTCCAAAACCGTCTTTCCCGCCGGGATCAGATCGACGATCCGGTCGTAGTCCACGCGGGGCTTCCCCGCGAGGCGCTCCGCCAGCACCCGCTTCCTCCCGCCCGTCCCCTTCGCGCCCACCTCCTGCAAACGACCGCCGGGACGAAGGGTCTCCGCCAGGAACCCCGAAAGAAGGTTCCCCTCCGTGTCCGCCTCGAGCAGGAACGCGTCGTGACCGTACTGCGACTCGATGTTGCAGTACGTCACGTCCTTCCCCTGACGCACGAGGGCGCTCACCATCTCCTGGCTCTCCGACGGCGGGAAAAGCCAGTCCGACGTGAAGGACAGCACCATCGTTCGGCAGGTGAGCTTGCGGAAGGCCTCGTCCAGCGACCCGTACTTCTGCACGAGGTCGAAGTAGTCCATCGCCTTCGTCATGTACAGATACGTGTTCGCGTCAAACCGCTCGACGAAGCGCGACCCCTGGTAGTCCAGGTACGTCTCCACGTCGAACTCGCTGGAGAGATCAAACTGGTAATTGTCGGCGTACCGAAGCCTGCGCCCGAACTTCTCACGCATCCCCTCCGAGCTCAGGTACGTGATATGCCCCACCATGCGGGCGATCGCCAGTCCCTTCGTCGGCGCGAACTCCATGCTGCAATAGTCTCCGCCCTGCCAGTTGGGGTCCGAGAGGATCGCGTTGCGCCCCACGGCGTTGAACGCGATCGCCTGCGCCGACAGCCTCGCGCACGTCGCGATCGGGATGATGCTGGCGACCCGATCCGGGTACATGATCCCCCACTCCAGCGCCTGGAACCCCGCCATCGATCCCCCCGTCACCGTCAGCAGCCTCTTGATCCCCAGATGGTCCACCAGCTCCTTCTGCAGGCGAACCATATCCTCGACCGTCACGATCGGGAACTGCGTGCCGTAGGGCTTTCCGGTCTCCGGGTTGATCGAGCAAGGCCCCGTCGTCCCCCGACATCCCCCCAGCGCGTTCGAGCACACCACGAAGTACTTGTTCGTGTCGATGGGCTTCCCGGGACCGATCATCGGGTCCCACCATCCGGGCTTGCGGTCCTCCGGGCGGTGCCGTCCCGCGACGTGCGCGTCCCCCGAAAGGGCGTGCTCGATCAGGACCGCGTTGTCCCTCTCCTTGGAAAGCTCCCCATAGGTCTCGTACGCGACGGTGATCGGCCCCGGCAGAGCCTTCCCGCAGTCGAGGGGAAACGCATCGCCTTCCGCGAACGTGAAATACTGCGTCTGAACGATCCCAACCGAACCGGCGCTTGAAGAAGACATCGGCGTTCCTCACAGCATGGCGCGCGCCCCTTCCGCGCGCCCACGTATGATACATCCTGGGAGGACGCGCGCCAACGGCTGCGCCTCGGCGAAGCGCCTTTTTTTTCTTGAAGGCGCCGTCGCGCATCGCAGAATACGGGGCGTATGAAAGATTACAGGCGCAGCTACTATCCGGAGAGCAGATTCGGCGGATTTACGCACATTGACGGGACGATCGCCTTCTACCTCAGGGTGAATGCCCTGATCGCTCCTTCATCCGTGGTCCTCGATGTGGGATGCGGCTCGGGCGCCCATGAAAGAGACCCCGTTGCCATTCGAAGACAGCTTCGAATCCTCAAGGGCAAATGCCGAAAGGTCATCGGGCTCGACGTGGACGAGAACGCGGGCGATAATCCGTTTCTGGACGAGTTCCGTCTTATCCGAAAGGGCCGATGGCCAGTCGAGGATGACGAGGCGGACGTGTGCGTTTGCGACAACGTGCTGGAACACGTCGAAGACCCCGCGTTCTTTTTCTCCGAGTGTCGCAGGACGATCAAGCCCGAAGGGCATCTGTGCATCAGGACGCCGAACGTCCTCAGCTACTTCGGCCTGCTGTCCAGGATGATCCCGAGCGGACGTCGCTCCGCCGTCCTCGAAAAGGTCCGTGATAGCGCCAGAAAAGACGAGGACGTGTTCCCCACGTACTACAGGTGCAACACCACGCGGAAGCTGAGAAGGATGTTCAAGGAATACGGGTTCACCGGGTGTGTGTTGGGATATGAGGCGGAGCCGTCCTATCTGTCGCTTTCCCGCTTCTTGTACTTTCTGGGCGTGCTTCATCAGCGATTCGCGCCAAGGGCTTTCAGGGTCGCGATCTTCGCCTTTGGGAAAAAGGGCCTCCTTACATGAAGTACCTGGTCACCGGCGGCGCGGGCTTCATTGGATCGCATCTGGCCGAGCGCCTGCTCGCCGACGGCCACACCGTCTACGTCATCGACGACCTCTCCACGGGCGCCATCGACAACATCTCCCACCTCAAAACGAACCGCCGCTTTCACTACCTCATCGACACCATCGCCAATGAACCCGCCCTCGCGGAACAGATCGATCATGCCGACGTCGTCTTCCACCTCGCCGCCGCCGTCGGCGTGAGCCTCATCGTCACCAATCCCGTCCAGTCCATCGAGACAAACATCTACGGCACCCAGCTCGTCCTCAAACACGCCAACAAGAAAAAGAAGAAAGTCATCCTCACCTCCTCCTCCGAGGTCTACGGCAAGTCCAACCGCGTCCCCTTCCAGGAAACCGACGACATGGTCCTCGGCCCCACCACCCACCAGCGCTGGAGCTACGCCTGCTCCAAGGCCATCGACGAGTTCCTGGCCCTCTCCTACTGGCGTCAGGAAGGCCTCCCCGTCGTGATCGCCCGCCTCTTCAACACCGTCGGCCCCCGCCAGGTCGGCCGATACGGCATGGTGATCCCCCGCTTCATCCGGCAGGCCCTCTCGGGCGGCCCCATTACTGTCTATGATGACGGACTGCAATCCCGCTGTTTCACCCATGTCAGCGACGTCGTCGCCGCCCTCACCCAGCTCGCCGGCGAGGACCACGCCGTCGGCCAGGTCTTCAACGTCGGAAGCACCGAAGAGGTGACCATCCTCGACCTCGCCCGCCGCGCGCGCGACCTCGTGGACCCCGCCGTCGAGATCAAGCACATCCCTTACAGTGAAGCCTACACCGAGGGCTTCGAAGACATGCGCCGCCGCCGCCCCGACATCACGAAGGTCACGCGCCTGATCGGCTACAAAGTGACGCGCGATCTGGATTCGATTCTCAGGGAGCTCGTGGACCTCATGCGCTCGGCGGACACCTCCCGCGCCCCGTCGTGAGCCGGGCCGCCTTCCCGCGTCGCGTCCCGGCCCGCAGGAAGGTCAAAGCCCGTGAGCTTGTCGAAAGGACCCAGACATGATCGACGGCGTCAAAACCAAGAAGCTCCAGCCCATCGCCGACGAGCGCGGCCGCCTCATGGAGATCCTCCGCCGCGATGACGAGCTCTTCCGCAAGTTCGGCCAAGTCTACATTACCACCGTCTATCCGGGCGTGATCAAGGCCTGGCACTACCATAAGAAACAGCATGATAACCTCACGGTCGTCAAGGGAATGGTCAAGCTCGTCCTCTACGACCCGAGGGAAGACTCTCCGACGCGCGGCGACATCAACGAGTTCTTCATCGGGGATCACAATCCCATGCTCGTCTCCATCCCCCCCCTCGTCCTCCACGGCTTCAAGTGCATCGGCGAGACCGAAGCCATCGCCCTCAACCTCCCCACGGAACCCTACGACCGCCGAACCCCGGACGAGTACCGCGAGCCCCCCCACGGCGGGCCCGTCCCCTACGACTGGTCGCGAAAGGACGGCTGAAGATGAAAGGCGTGATCCTCGCCGGCGGCCTCGGAACGCGACTTCTGCCCCTCACCAAGGTCACGAACAAGCACCTCCTCCCCGTCGCCCGAAAGCCCATGATCTACTACCCCATAGAGTGCCTCGTCAACGCTCGAATCACCGACATCCTCCTCGTCACGGGAGGAAACAACGCCGGCGACTTCCTCCGGCTCCTCGGAAACGGAAAGGAGTTCGGGCTCAAGCACATCAACTACACCTACCAGGAGGGGGAAGGCGGGATCGCGGACGCCCTTGCCCTCGCCGAACACTTCTCCGACGGCGGAAAGATCTGCGTCATCCTCGGCGACAACATCATCGAGGGGAACATCCTCCAGGCCGTCCGAAACTTCGAAGCGCAGGAAACGGGCGCCAAGATCCTCCTCAAGGAGGTAAGCGACCCCCAGCGCTTCGGCGTGCCCGTCCTCCAAGGTCGCCGGATCATCCGCATCGAGGAAAAACCCTCCCAGCCCAAGAGCTCCTATGCCGTCATCGGCATCTACATGTACGACCACCAGGTCTTCGACTTCATCAGGCCCCTGAAACCAAGCGCCCGCGGCGAGCTCGAGATCACCGACGTCAACAACGCCTACATCGAACGCGCCGCTATGACCTACGAGATTCTGGATGGCTGGTGGACCGATGCGGGTACGTTCGCCTCGCTCATCCGCGCGAACAAACTGGTCGCGAGCCGCCACGG
>JAZDKG010000139.1:0-68803 GCA_043803205.1 Planctomycetota bacterium | reverse complement strand
GTGCTTCCCGATGGAGCTGCGGCAGAAGATGGTCATCTGGGGCTTGAGCTTCTCCGCGATGATGCGCTCGAGGAGGGCGGCGGCGTGCTTGAGGTCGCCGTCGAACATGTTGTCGACGAAGATCACCTGGCGAGAGTACTGGAGCTTGTCCTTGAGGTCGACGATGACGGAGTCGATGGAGCGTTTGCGGTAGCCCTTGCCCATCATGACCTCGACGGGGCAGAACTTGCAGGAGTAGGGACAGCCGCGCGTGGCCTGAACGGTCATGATGGGATAGGGCGGCGGGTTGCCGGTGTAGGCTTCTTTCCAGCCGTAGATGGTGGAGAGGTCAACGACGGTTTCGAAGGACTTGACGGGCCGACGGTCGGGCGTGGCGACGGTGCGGCCGTCCCGGTGGAAGGTGACGCCTGGGACGCCGGCGACGTCGCGGCCGGTCGCAAGGGCGTCGAGGAGGTCGAGGATGGTCTCGTCGCCCTCCTGGCGGACGACGTAGTCGGCGAAGCGCAGGGCGCTTTCGGGGAGGTAGGTGGCGTGTTCGCCGCCGATGACGACGGGGGCGGAGCTCTTGACGCGCAACTGCTCGACGATGCGCCGGGCGCGGCCGACGGCACAGGTGAGCGAGTGGAATCCCACGACGTCGGCGGCGTACATGATGTCCCAGTTGATCGGGCGGATCTCCTCGACGAACAGGGTGACATCGTAGCCAGCGTTTTTGAGGATGGTGGCGATCAGGGGCACGCCGTAGCGGGGCAGGACCATCTGGTCGCTCGGGGTGATGCTGGGCATCGGCTGCTGGGGTTGAACAAGCGCAATTTTCCGGATAGTACGGCTCATAAGAACCTTCCGTAGCTCATGGGAGAAGGAGAAGCGCGCCAGGACGCAGTGTACCGCGCAAGGCGGCTTTTTCTTCCAAGAAAAACCGCGCCTCCCGGCGGGTTTTTCGAGGGGGGCGGATCAGCGGCCTCTGGACGGGGCTCGAGGCGGGGCTTCTCCCGCCACGCGGACAGCTTTTCCGGAGCAGGGAGAAAAGGAGGGGAGACGGACAGGATGCAATGCGTCTCTGGGACGCGCGCGCGGGGAAGGGGTCAGGCGCGGGCGGAGAGTTTGCGAGCGAGGGCGAGGTTCTGCTTGAGGCCGTCGACAATGCGGAGGTGGAAGGGGCAGCGTCTTTCGCACGCGCGGCACTCGACGCAGTTTTGAGCCTGGAGGAGCCAGTCGGGGACGCCCTTGGCGAGCTGGCGCTTGACGCCCATCTGCTTGACGAAGATAGGAAAGTAGAGGACACGGAAGATGGAGATGCCCTTGGGGCACGGCTCGCAGTATCGACAGGCGCGGCAGAAGGTGAGGCCGACGGTTTGGCGGATCTTCCGGATGCGCCGCCAGTGGGTTTCGGTGAACTTCGCCGGGCGCTGGGCGATGCGGGTGAGCTCGCGGACCTGTTCGGGGGTTTCGACGCCGACGACGGGGACGACGCCTCGGAAGCGATAGATATAGGAGAGGGCGAGGCGGGCGTCGGTGATGCGTCCGCCGCCGAGGGGCTTCATGGCGACGAGGCCGACGTCGCGGGCGCGGGCTTTGCGGAGGAGGCCGCTGGACGGGACCTCGGTGTTGATGAGGGATATGGGGTACTGCAGCGAGTCGAAGAGATCGCGGTCCAGCATTTCGAGGCAGAGATCGAGGCGGTGGCTTGAGACGCCGGTGCTTCGGATCTTGCCCTGGCGGAGGGCCTTTTCGAGAGCGGGGAAGGCGCCACGGGGGCGAAGGGCCTTTTCGAGGTCGTCGCGGCTGTCGACGCCGTGGAGCTGGAAGAGGTCCACGTAATCGGTGCGGAAACGCTTGAGGCTGATCTCGAGATGCCGCATGAGGGTCTTGCCGTCACGGGAGGGGTCCTTGGTGGCGAGGATGACGTCGCGTCGGCGGCGACCGAGGGCGGCACCGATCTTCTCCTCGCTATCGAAGTAGCCGTGGCCCGTCTCGAAGAAGTTGATGCCGCAGTCACGCGCGGCGGCGATGACGCGGGCGGTCGCGGAGCGCGAGATCTTGCTGAACTGGATCCCGCCGAGTCCGACAGCGCTGACGGTGAGGCCCGTGCGACCGAGCTGGATCATTCGCATGGAGAGGGACTCCTCTGAGGGACGAGGGGGAAGAGGCGACACGTGTCGGATGATACCGGGGGGACGATGGCAGGCAACTCCCGGGGGCCATCACGGGGGGAAGGCCTTGACCGCCGATGGATGTGGAGAAGAGGAGAACATGCCACAGATTACGCCCTTCGGCTGGGCTCAGGGCCTTTGACAGATTACACAGATGGAAGAGGAGGAAACGAACCGCCGATGAACGCCGACGGACGCAGATTGCGGATGTGAAGAAGGGATGAAAAGGAGGCTTCGCACAGAGACAGAGAAGGAAAGGAAGGGGACCGGTGAATGCGAATTTCACCATGAACATGAAGGGAAGACTTGATGGTCACGGGAATCGGGGCTCCTGGACCCGGCGGAATGGACGGTCATGCACCCGGTCAGGGAGGGGCACTTGCGAGGTGGGGGAGATACGAGTACGCTTGCGGAAGGAACCCGATCCCGCAATCGCGGGACGGGGCGCTGCTGGAATATTGGAATTGAGAAAGATCGGGCGGGGATGCAAGAGGACACAATGAAACGTGTCCCTCCGAAAAGGAAGAGAGCCATGAGAGAGAGACTTCGGTTCAGGCAGGTGCACCTGGATTTTCACACGTCGCCGCTCATACGTCCGATCGGGAAGAGCTTTGACGCGAAGGCGTTCTCGGAGACGCTGGAGCGGGCGGCGGTCAACTCGGTGACGTGCTTCGCCAAGTGCCATCACGGGATGCACTACTACCCGACCAAGGTGGGGATCATGCACCCGGGGCTCTCGTTCGATCTCTTGGGCGAGATGGTCGAGGCGTGCCACCGGCGGGACATCCGCATCCCGGCGTACATCACGGTGTGCTGGGACGAATGGTCAGCCGAGCGACACCAGGAGTGGCGGGCGGTGGGGCCCGACGGGAGTCTCTACGGGCGCGCCGGGCGCGAGGGAGACGCGTGGCGGCGGCTATGCATGAACACGGCGATGACGGAGCAGGTCGCGGCGGTGACGGTGGAGGTCCTGCGGAACTACGAGGTGGACGGGATTTTCTTCGACATCGTGAACCAGCCGGCGCAGGGATGCTTCTGCGAGAGCTGTCGGGCGCGAATGAAGAAGGAAGGAATAGGGCTTTACGACGGAGAGGCGCTTGGGGCGCTTTCGCGGCGGATCGAGGAAGAGTTCATGCAGCGGATGAGCCGCCTGGTGCGGAAGATCCGGCGAGACGCATCGATCTTTTTCAACGGGATGGTGCGGGTGAACGGCTCGCATAGGGGATCGATGCGGCGGAATCTTTCCTTCGCGACGCACGTCGAGATCGAGTCGCTCCCGTCGGGGGGATGGGGGTATGCGCACTTCCCCATCCACGCGCGGTACGCGCAGACCTTGGGGACGGAGTTTCTCGGGATGACGGGGAAGTTCCACAAGTCGTGGGCGGACTTCGGGGGGTTCAAGAGGCAGGCGGCGCTCGACTTCGAGTGTTTCCACGCGTTAGCCTTGGGGGGGAAGTGCTCGATCGGGGACCAACTCCACCCGCGCGGGAAGCTCGACAAGGTATCGTACGAGCTCATCGGGAACACGTACCGGTCGGTGCGCGAGAAGGAGCGATGGTGCGCGAACACGCGAGCGGTCGCGCAGATCGCGGTGCTGACGGCGTCGCGGAATTCAGCGTTGACGTCGAGCGACACGAACGTGTCGGACGCGGGCGCGATGCAGATACTGTCTGAGCTCAAGCACCAGTACCAGCTCATCGACGACGAGGCGGACTTCGGGGACTACGAGGTCGTGGTGGCGCCCGACGCGGTGCTGTTTGAGCCGGGGCTCGCGAGGAAGATCAAGGCGTACTTGGCGAAGGGCGGGAAGGTCCTGGCGTCGTATGAATCGGGGCTAACGACCGACGGGGGCGCGTTCGCGGTGCGGGAGATGGGGTTGAAGCTTGTGGGGCGGTGTCCGTATACGCCGAGCTACTTCCGGGTGACGAGAGAGTACTCGCGGAAGATCGGGGCGACGGACTACGTGATGTATGAGCCGACGATGCTGGTCGCGGGCGGGAGGGGGGCGCGCGTCGCGGCGAGGATCGGGTATCCGTATTTCAACCGAACGCACGAGACGTATTGCAGCCATTTTCATACACCCATGGAGAAGCTGACGAGACACCCGGCGGCGATCGTGCGCGGGGGAGTCGCGTATATCGCAAGCCCGATCTTCCGGGCGTACCGCGTGCACGGGAACCTGGTGTATAAGACATTCGTGAGGAACATCCTGGCGAAACTCCTGCCGGAGCCGATGGTGCGGGTGGAGCTTCCGAGCGGAGGAATCGTCACGGTGCGGGACGGGGACGGGATGCGGGTCGTACACATCCTCTACTACCCGTGCGAGAGGCGCTCGGAGGCGATCGACCTCGTAGAGGACGTGGTGGAGCTGCGGGACGTGAGGCTGCGGGTGCGAACGGGGTGGACGCCGAGGAGGGCGTATCTAGCGCCGTCGCGGGAGGCGGTGGAAGTCTCGAAGGGCGAGGGGTGGGTCGACATCGAGATCAAGCGCGTGCGGGGACACGCGATGGTGGTGCTGGAGAAGTGATGGAAGCGAACGAATCGCGACTGGTCGGGGAGCTGCAGAGTTTCGACCGCGGGCGGCGGGAGAGGGCGCTGCGGGAACTAGCGTCGATGGTCGAGGAGGGCAAGATAAGGTTCCCCGCGCCGCTTCCGATCACGAACATGCACCTGCACACGTTCTACAGTTTCAACGCGATGGGATATTCGCCGGCGCGGATCATCTACGAGGCGAAGGCGAAGCGCCTAGCGGCGGCGGGGACGGTGGATTTCGACGTGTTGGACGGGGTGGAGGAGACGCTCCTAGCGGGGGACCTCCTGGAGGTGAAGGCAGCGGCGGGGATCGAGACGCGGGTTTTCATCGCGGACTACCGAGGGAAGGTGATCAACAGCCCGAACGAGCCGGGGATCTATTACGTTGCGGGGATCGGGTTCACGTCGGGGGAGCCGAAGGGGGAAGCGGCAAAGAAGACGCTTGCGAAGCTGCGGGCGTTAGCGCACAGGCGGACGGTCGAGATCGCGAAGAGGGTAAACGAGTTTCTAGGCGAAGTGCAGGTGGATTTCGAGCGGGACGTGGCGCCGCTCACGCCGGCGGGGAACGCGACGGAGAGGCATCTTCTTCAGGCGTATGACGAGGCGGCGAGGAGACGGTTCCCGAAGCGGGGGGAGCGGGTGGAGTTCTGGGCGACGAAGTTGGGCGAGGAGGAGGGGAAAGTCGCCGGCATCCTCGACAAGGCGGCGGAGTTCCATGAGCTAGCGCGGGCGCGGCTCATGAAGTTCGGATCAGTCGGGTATGCGCCGCCGAGGGAGGAGAACTTCCCGACGTTCGACGAGGTCGTGGGAATGATCCGGGACGCGGGGGCGATCCCGAGCGCGACGTTCCTCGACGGGATGAGCGAGGGGGAGAGAGACGTGAGGACGCTGATGGAGTACGTGCGAGCGCACGGGGTGGAGGCGGTGACGCTGATCCCGGAGCGCAACTGGCGGATCGCGGACGCGGGGGAGAAGAAGAGGAAGCTTGCGAAGTTGGCGGAGTGCATCGAGGTTGCGAAGGGACTGGGGATGCCGCTCCTTGCGGGAACGGAGATGAACAAGGGGGGGCAGCCTTTCGTGGACGACTTCGAGACGCCGGAGCTTGCGCCTTACACGGGGGATTTCCTAGCGGGGGCGCACGTGGTGGTGGAGCACACGATGAGAGCGCGGGGGCGGGGCGGCGCGCCTGGGGCACGAGAGAGGTGAACTCTTCGACCCTGCTTACGGTCTACGACAGGTGAAAAAGGGGGAAAGGGAGAAGGGGTCCCGCGCGAGGCGCGTTGCGGGGACAGATTCCGTCAGTCGTTCTTGACGCCGGCGACAGGGGAAGGCAAATCCTCGAGCTGGGTGTTTGCGGCGCGGAGGGTGCGTCGAGCCTGGGCCATTTTTTGCGGGAAGGTGCCGCGATTGAAGGCGGCGGTCCAGCGCCTGACGATGATCCAGCCGCCGAAGCGGATGAGGGCGTTGCGCCAGGAGCGGTACCACTTGCGCCAGCCGATCCTGAAACTAAAGACGGAGAGGATCATCGCGGGAAAGGCGAGGATATTGAGGGCGACGACGAACATGTGCCGGAAGCGGTAGAAGCGGCCCATGATCTTTCGAATGGCGGCGTGCATGTCCTCCGCGGTGAGGGGGGGATCAGGGAGGAAGAGGGGGAAGTTGCCGTCGTAGTATTCCCAGCCGACGACATCCCTGGGGAAGATGCGGTTCTGTGCGGACAGGCGCTGGGTGAATTCGGTGCCTGGGAGGGGGACGGGCAGGAGGACCTGGATGGTGTCGAGACGGCCTTTGCTGATGAACTTCCGGAAATGGCGCACGCGCTCTTTCGCCGAGAGAGAGGGGCACAGGGCTTCAGACAGGGGGTATCCGAAGATGAACATGCCATGCACGAGGAAGCCGGCCTTATGATAGAGTTGGGTCATGGCGAGCATGTCGTCCGGCTTGATCTTCTTGTTCATGGCGGCGAGCTCATCGGAGATGGGGGACTCGAAGCCGATGCAGACGGTGGTGACGCCGGCCTTGCGCATGGCGCGAAGGAGCTCGGCGTCTTTGGCGCGGTCGAGCCTGATCTGGACGGTGATGTCGAGCTTGATCCCGACGGCGGTCTGATAGTCGGCGAGGATGCGGCAGAGGCGGAGGGTGTCATCGCGGCGCTGTCCGAAGAGGTCGTCGACGATGAAGAAGGAGCGGGCGTTACGAGTTTCGACGAGGGAAGTGATCTCGCCGACGATGCGGTCGACGGGGGCGGGGCGGGGTCGGCCCTTGACGGTGCAGAATTCGCAGTTCATGCCGCAGCCGCGGATCCAGTTGATGGGGTAGAGCCAGATCTTCGCGTAGCGGACGAGATCGAAGTCGGGAAGGGGTAAGCGATCGAAGTCGGTGATGGGGGCGCGCGGCGGGGTCTCGATTAGTTGTCCATCGCGCAAGAAGGCGATGCCGGCGACCTGATCGGGCGCGGCGTCGCCGCGGAGCGCCGCGAGCAGATCGCGGATGGTGTCCTCACCCTCGCCGATCACGACAAAATCGACGCCGTTCTCGAGCGCATCACGGATGTTCTCCCCGACGAAGTGCTGGCCGCCGGCGATGGTAGTGACGCCGAGCCGCCGGTAGAAGCGGGCGAGCTCATGGAGCCTGGGGATGGTGCTGCTGAGGCCGCCGTAGAGGCCGACGACGTCGGCGGGCCGGATGGCCTGGAGGACGGCGTGGTCGGGCCGGCCCGCATCATCCTTCGGGCCGAATTTGCGGTAGTTATTCTCGTCGATGACCTCGACATCCCAGTTATCGACGCGGCCGGCGGCCGTCGCGACGCTGAGGGGGCCGAGGGCGGTGGTCTGCCGGGCGATCCTGGAGTAGATATTAAAGGCCGGGAAGACCGGGGCGATCATTCTGAATCGGAATCGTCTGGCTTGGGTCATGACGGCGGCATTCTCTCACGCGCCGGTCGAGGGGGCAAGCACATTCGTGGGGAGGAGAGGTGAGAGAGGAGTCCGTAGAGGAGGAAGAGCAGTCCGGGGGAGGCCAGCAGGAGAAAGGCGCCGCCACGGGGGAAGCCGCCGGTCAAGAGGAGGCCGTAAAGGAAATAGAAGGCGAGGAGGCTTGCGACGGCGAGGGCGCCGCCAAGAGCTTCGCGCCACCAGGCGAGGGCCATGCCCGCTAAGACGCCGACCGGGAAGAAGAGCAAGCCAAGCCACTCCCGGGCGGCTACATCGGCGGGGATGAAGCCTTCGCCTACGAAGAAAAGGGCGATGACAAGCGCGCTGGCGATGCTGCCGATCCTAGCGAGCCAGCGCAGGATAGCGAGAGAAGTCGCAAGGGTTGACGGTGGGGCGCTCATCGCAGCAGTCTTTCCTTCCTTTCTTCTACTATTCATTGCATGGGCGGAGCGAGGCAAGGGACAAGCACGCATTGGGGTCCGGGAGGTAGAGAATAGCCTAGCGCACGGGCAGGGGGAAAGGGAAAGCTTTGGAAAGAGCTGAAGGCGGACCGGCACAGCCAGCGAGGGCCCGAGAAAAAAACTGGGGGAAGGGGCTTGACACTCGATATCTATATGATATCGTTCTGATATCACATCCCGGAGAGAGGGAAAGTCCATGATAGGTAAAACCCTAGGCAAGAGTCCAAGATTATGCTAGGTGAAACCTTATGCAAGAGTCCAAAGATATGCTAGGTAAGACCCTAGGCAAGAGTCCAAGACATACTAGGTAAGACCCTAGGCAAGAGTCCAAGATATGCCAGGCAAGACCATAGGTAAGAGTCCAAGAACAGTCCGGAGGTAACAGCAAGAACCCGGGGATAAAGGAGAAGACAGAAATGGAAGAGAGAGAGCGGACGGTGGTGAGCGGCTGGGTGATGCTGGCGGTGGCGATCATTCTGTGGCTGGCCGTGCCACTGGTGTTCGCCGTCGCTCTTGAGGCTTTCGGGAGAGCACATCCGCCTTTGATTGTGCTGGGTGCCCTGTTGGTCATCGTTGACATCCTGCTGACGATGGGCTTCTTCACGTTGCAGCCGAACGAGGCGCGGGTGCTGGTGCTCTTCGGCGCGTACGTCGGCTCAGTCAGGAGCAGCGGGTTCCACTGGACGAACCCGTTCAGCGTGCACCGCGGGGGATGGGTGACGGCGCAGAGCGGCACGACGACCCAGCTCGTCGCGGGCAAGGACAAGTTCCGAGTCTCGCTGCGAGCGCGGAACTTCGAGACGGCCACGCTCAAGGTCAACGACCAGCGCGGGAACCCCATTGAGATCGGGGCCGTAGTGGTCTGGCGCGTGAATGACTCGGCCAAGGCGCTTTTCGACGTGGATCAGTACGAGAACTACGTGCAGGTGCAGAGCGAGACGGCGGTGCGCCACTTGGCCAACAGCTATCCCTACGATCACGCGGAAGGGGCGGTGGAGACGGAGGTCACGCTGCGAGGCAGAAGCGACGAGATCGCCGCGGCGCTGGAAAAGGAATTGCGCGAGCGCTTAGCGCGAGCGGGCGTCGTCGTCGAGGAGGCGAGGCTCACGCACCTAGCGTATAGCCCCGAAATCGCCGGGGCGATGCTGCGCCGTCAGCAGGCGGAAGCGATCATTGCAGCCCGGCAGAAGATCGTCCACGGCGCGGTGAGCATGGTGGAGATGGCGCTCACGGAGCTCTCGGAGCGGAAGGTGATAGATCTGGACGAAGAACGCAAGGCGGCGATGGTGGGCAACCTCCTGGTGGTGCTGTGCGGGCTGAAGGAGGCGGAGCCGATCATCAACACGGGAACGTTATACCACTAGGGCTTAGTGGAAACGCCGATGGCCCAGAAGAAGACCTTTCCTTTGCGGATTGACGCGAGCCTGTGGGATGAACTCCAGGCCTGGGCCGCGGACGACCTGCGCAGCGTCAATGCGCAGATCGAGTATCTCCTGCGGGAGGCCATACGGGCGCGGCGCAGGAAGGCGGGGCGCGACATCCGGACTGAGCAAGGAAAGTCCTAGCCTGGACAATGGTCCCTGAGGCGCTCTCAGTGGACGGACATGCTCAGGGTCCGCCGCAGGCCCGGGACTTGCGCGTTTGCCAAGGCCACAGCCGACAAGATGGCAAGCAGGCAAGGCGGGCGACTCGTAGCGGAGGATTTCGGATTGCATTCGGGGGGATTCGGGGTAAGGTGCTGCGCCGGGCGATGGGAGCCCATAGACGACAACTGAACAGGTAAAGGAGAAAGAAGAGATGCTCAGGGTTGGGATCATCGGGGCGGAGAACAGTCACGCGCTTGCGATTTCGACGATCCTCAACGTCAAGAAGAAGATGCCGGGGGCGCGGGCGGTGGCGATCTGGGGGGAGACGAGGAAACTGGCGAAGGAACGAGCAAGGGACGGACAGATCCCGCGGATCGTGAAGAACCCGGCGGAGATGCTGGGCGACGTGGACGTGGTCATGATCGACCACAGGCACGGGAAATATCATCTGCCGGCGGCGAGGCCGTTCTTAGAGGCGAGGGTGCCGCTCTTCATCGACAAGCCTTTCGCGTGCAACGCAGGGGAGGCGAGGCGATTCTTAGCGGAGGCGCGCCGACGGAGGGTGCCGGTGACGTCGTTCAGCGTGGTCCGACTCTATCAAGGCACACAGGCGCTAGCGAAGGAGATCCGGAAGCAGGGGAGACTTGTGGCGCTGTCGCTTACGGGGCCGTGCGATATCCGGAGCAAGTACGGCGGGGTGTTCTTCTACGGGATCCACCAGGTGGAGGTGGCGCTCGAGCTCATGGGGACGGACGTGCGCGAGGTGAAGGCGACCCGGCACCACGGGAACGCGATCGCGACCTTGGCGTTCGGGTCGGGGGCGCTGGCGAGCCTGCAGTTCCTGAAGGACGCCGCGTACAAGTTCCAGGCGACCGCGGCGTGCGAGAAGGCGGTCTTCTCAGCGCCGATCGAGGCGGACAACGACCCGTATCTCTTAGGGACGCGGACGTGGCTCACGATGGCGCGGACGGGGAAAATGCCGTACACGTTCGAGGAACTCCTAGCGCCGGTGGCGGTGATGGCGGCGATCGAGAGGTCGATCAGGACGGGGCGGGCGGTGCGGGTTGGGAAGATCGAAATCTGACGAAGGCCCAACCACGGAGGCACAAGAGAAAGACAAGAAGGGCATCACGCAAAGACGCGAAGAGCGCAAAGAAGAAGAGGGACGCGCGGAGGCGCGTCCCTCTTGACTTGAAAGGGAAGACCTACGGGGAGGGTCTATTTGCGCGGCTTCAGGGTCTTCTCCATCGCGCGGATGGCGCGGGGGGAATCGAGGGCGCCGATGACGAGGTCGAAGGCGCGGGTTTCGCCTGGCGCGAGGAACTCGAGGCGACCGGCCTTTCGCTCGACGCCGCGGTTATTCGGGAGGCTTGTTCCGGGCTCGAAGCCGGTGGCGTATTCGTCGGCGCCGGTCTGTTTCCAATGCGCGAAGCACTTGAGCTGTTTTTTGTCGTGGAGCTCGTAGACGGCGAAGTCGCCCTTTGCATTGACGAGCATGGTGCCGGTGTCGCCCCTGGTGCCCGCGTCGAGATCGATCCAGTAGACCTGCTCGGTGAAGCCGCGGGTTTTGCCGGCGAAGAGGGGCTGGGAGGCGATGCCCTCAGCGGCGCGGGCGTCGCGGGGGCTGGCGGAGCCGGAGAAGACCATGCGACTGCCACTAGCGAGGGCGGGGGGTCCGAAGTTGATGTGGTAGAGCATTTCGAGGGGGCTGGTGCGCTCGCGGCTGGTGTTGGTGACCTCGTCGTGGATGCGGATGGCGGCGCCCTCGAGGTCAATGAGGGTTTCGGTGGCGAGCTCGTATTTGTCAAGGAAGACGCCCTCTTCGCGGACGACGCCTCGAACGACGATGAAGGATTTGCCGGCGCGGCGACAACCCTCGATCTCCACTTCGGAAGCGGGGATGTTGGCGATCTGGCCGTGAAGGGGGAGGCGGACGCGGGTGACGTTGCCGAAGTTGTCGATTATCTCATCCTCACCGGGGGCGCCGTGCCAGCCGAGGCCGCAGCGGACGAGGCCTTCGCAGAAGCCGTCGAGCCAGCCGAGGCCGCCGTTGCGCTCGAGGTGGACGTAGGCGGGATGGACGGCCTCGCGGACGGGGGACTTCCAGAAGAGGCTCTTGCCCTTGTATTTCGCCCACCAGATTCCCATGCCGCGGGTGGGGAGGATGGAGAGGGAGAGGTCGCCGGCGGAGACGAGAATGTCGACGACGCCGGCCTCTCGGCCGCCATGGAGCGTGCGGACGGTGACCTTGCCGCCCGGGGCGAGGCCCAAGTCCTGCGAGGAGATGGCACCCTCGCGAAGAGAAGTCCTCGATCCCAGGACCACGAGCTTTGTGTTCTTCTTCATCGCGAGACCTCCTTACTAGCGTTCAGAGGACAGAGGCGTCACCGCAGAGCCACAAGGACACAGAGAAGAGAATGGGAGGGAAGATCCGAAAATACGTCGCCACAAAGGCACCAAGACGCGAAGGAGATGTGACACCTTTTTCGGGGGGGGGGATCATTGGGGTTTCGGGGAGACCTTTCGTTCGAGATCGCGGAGGAGCTCATCCACGCCACGGGCGGCGAGGGCGCTTTCGGGATAGTCCTCAGTGAGGTCCTTAAGGGCGTTTTTCGCATCCTCGCGTTTGCCGAGCGCGAGGTACGCCCGGGCCCCGAGGACGAGGGCCTGCGGAGCATAGATGCTCTTGGGGTTGACCTGAACGAGGAGGACGCACTCGTCGGCGGCCTGGGACAGTTTGCCACGCGCTAGGAGGTAGCCGACGTAGCTCACGGTCCAGTTGCCCGTGAGGGCATCGGCGGGGGCGCGGAGCTTCCACTCGGCGAGGCGCTCCCAGGCGATGTCGAGTTCGCCACGGGCCACGTAGTCGTCGACGGCGCGGCTGGCGGCGGCGATGAGGAGCTGCTCGCGCTCGAGATTCGTCTCCTCGAACTTCACATTCATCGCTTTGTCATAGAGGGCGGAGGACTGGTCGAAGGCCTCCGCCTGGGAGTTGCGGAGTCTCAAACGGTTCGCGTCGCCGAGGCCGATGTAGGCCGTGCGCAGAAGGACTCCGCCGAGGTCGGAGTGGTTATCGACGACTCTGCGAAAGGTCTCGGTCGCCTTTGCGCCGTCGCGGAGGTCCTCGTATTCGATCGCGCCGGCGCGCAGGAGGAGCTCGGCCTGAACGGCAGGGGCGTTACCGGGGGCGTCAACCGCGGCGTGAAGGACCCGGGCGGCCTCAAGCGGGCGGCCAGCGGCCACGTGGAGCTCCGCGGCCCGGAGGGCGACCTCGCGGCGGACGCCGTCGGCGATCTGGCGACCCGGTTCGAGGAGGAGCGTTGCGATCTCGAGGACCTTGTCGGTGCGGCCGAAACGATCGAAGAGGAGGAGGGCATTGCGAAGGTCGGGGGGGGGCATCGCCTCCCAGCGGTATCCGTCCACGAGGGGCAGGTAGGATTCCAAGGAGTCGATTTCGCGTGAGAGCTGCCCCGTGAACCAGTCGCGGTCGACCATGACCTTTGCCTGGAAGGCGTTCTCCTCCCTTCCGACGGTGAGTCGAACGGTGTAGACGCCGCGGCTGAAGTAGACGTGCTCGGGGCTGATGGCGACGGCGGAGTTTCCGTCGCCGAAGTCCCATTCGCAGCGGACGGTGGAGCGCAGGCCGGCAGGGGTCCAGTTATTGAATTTCATGCGGATGAGGTAGTTTTCCTCGCCTTCGAGGAGGGCTTCGCCGGCGTTTTCGGCGAAGAAGTCGGCCATGCCGCCGGGACGGGCCTTGGATTTGAAGCCGACGAAGACGGCGCGGTAGACTGGGGCGAAGGCGGTTTCGGGGATGACGACGGTCTGGTTGTTGCCGGGGACGCTCCAGGCGGCGACCATGATTTGTCCGCCGCCCGCCTGGACGTGATAGTATTCGAGCTTGTGGAGGCCCTCGGTGAGGTCGACGGAGCCCTTGTGACGGATGTCGGCGACGGCGCCGTGGCCGCCGGGCCATGAGACGACCATCCGGTCGTCGACGCGGAGGAAGGAGGCGTCGTCGCTGGAGGTGACGAAATCGTACTTGCCCTTCTGGGGACAGAGGAGCCAGCCGGTGAAGACATTGACGTTGTTGACGCTGGGGCCGAAGGGGTTGTGGCCGAACCAGACCTTGGGGACGAAGCCGCGTCCCATGAGGGGGCCCGACTTGGCGAGGATGTCCTGCATGCCGCTCCAACTGTTCATGTCGCCGCCTTGGAAGACGCGGGTCTCGAGGAGGCAGCCGCGCTGGATCTGCCAGTTGGATTCGAGGGGGGCGGCGTTGGGGTTTCCGAAGTAGAGCCAGTAGTATTGCTGATCGGGGATGACCTTGAAAGCGACGCTGACCTTGTCGCCGGGGCCGACGAATAGGACCTTGTGGGGGACGAGGTCCCGCGCCTGCGGGACGACGATGCGGACATCGCCGCCGTCATCCTTGACGAGCCCGCCGCCGGTGAACTGGACCCAGGCGACATCGTCGCCAGGGAAGCCGCTGGGGCGGGCGTAGACTTCGAGGCGGCGGCGGTATTCCCAATCGTTGTCCCACCAGCGTTCGCGGGCGGCGAAGGCATCCGCGACCCAGAGGACGAGGAAGAGGCACAGGGATTTTCGGAGAAGAGCTTTGCGCACCGCTTGCTCGATTTCAGGCGGTCAATCCGGCTGTCGATTGTAGAATTGACAGGGGTTGAATCAAGCGCTATTCATCATAGCAGCACGGAAAGGGCGAGGATGCTGCGCGCGGTGCTGTTCGACATGGACGGGACGCTGACGGAGCCGATGCTGGACTTCGAGGCGATCCGCCTCGAGGCGGGGGTGCCTGCGGGGAAGCCGATCCTGGAGCACCTTGAGACGGTGGGGTCGGCGGAACGGAGGCGGATCGAGGAGATCCTGGAGCGGCACGAGGAGGAGGCGGCACGGCGGAGCGTGCTCACGGACGGGGCGACGGCGATCCTGGCGATGCTCAAGGAGCGGGGGATCCGGACGGGGGTCATCACGCGGAACAGCCGGCGTTCGGTGGACACGATGTGCGCGACGCACGGTCTCGCGTTCGACGTGATCATGACGCGGGAGGACGGTCCCGTGAAGCCGAGCGCGGAGCCGGTTCTGCGGGCGTGCGAGGCGCTGGGGGTGGATCCGGGGGAGACGCTCATGGTCGGGGACTACCTTTTCGACGTCGAGGCGGGGAGAGCAGCAGGAGCGCGGACGGCGTTCTATGAGAGAAGCTACTGTCTGCGGGAGGACTTTCCTGTAGACTACCGTTTGCGCAAGTTGAGCGATCTCGAAAGGATTCTTCGGGAAAGGGATCAGCCACGAAGGCTCACATGCACGAAGCAGAGACACAAAGGGGGGGAGGACGCAGGGGAGATCAACGAAGGGGAGTGAGCACTTTCTGAGGAGAAGCGGCATGAGCAACGTATGCATTTTCGACTTTCCGGGGGTGCTGCTCCAGACGCCGCCGGCGGGGGGGACGGCCTCCGCCCCCGCGTACGATCCGGCGGTTGTCGGGCGCCTGCTTCAAAGCATGCTCATCGTGGTACTGTTCCTTCTCTTTGCGATGGTCGCGGCGATCATTCTCTTGAGGTCGCGGTACCAGGGGACGATCCGGCTGCGCAGGGCGAAACGTCCGAAGCAAACGGAGCTTGAGGACCTCTGGTTCGAGAATCCGATTGAGCGAAGGGGGGAGAAGCCGGAGGACCGGCCCAAGAAGGATGAGGAGGGGCGGGCGGAATCATAGAATGCGGAATGGGGAGTGCGGAATGCGGAATTGAAGAGGCGGGCGAGGGGAGGGTTGGGGGGTTGCTTTTCGCTTGACGGTTGCGGGGGCAGGGAATGTAATGCGGACGAGGGGACGCACGTCGAGGGAGGTTCCGTGATGACTCGCATATCGGCGCTGGTGGGGATCGGGCTTTGCGCGGCGATCGCGGGATGCTTTCCCGTGGAGGAGACGATCGTGCTGGAGGAGGGGAAGCCGGCGCGGATCACCTGCACCTTTTCCTTGAACGAGGTCCAGATCAACCGGGCGCGGGAGTTGGGGCTGCCGGTCTCGGTCGACGCCGCGGGGAAGTACGTGCAGGACCGCGGGTACAGGCTGGTGCCGAAGGGGTTCGTGCAGGAGGAGATGACGGGTGAAGGGGCGGGGTTCAAGAAGCTCGTTCTCAAGTTCGAGGCCATGGACCGGGCGTCACGCTCGCCCGTGAACGGCCTCATCTACCAGCGGGCGCAGTCGGGATCGAACCAGTACACCTTCTCGTACGACGCGTCGATCCGCACGGCGGACGGGAATGCGCTGAAGCTGCCGCCGCAGGAGGTGGACCAGATCGGTTACGGGGACTACGTGCTCAAGGTGCAGTTCCAAGGGAAGGTATTAGCGCACTCGGGGGTGTCCGAGTCGGTGTCGGCGACAAGCACGACGATCACGTGGAGGCACAAGATTCGGGACCTCCTCTCGGAAAACGCGGTGCCGTGCACGGCGCGGGTGCTGATTCTCAAGGAGAGCAATCCGGGCGGGGTGGCGTGGCTAATCGCGGGCGGCGCGGCCATCGGACTTCTGCTGGGGCTGGTGCAGGCGTACCTGCAGATCCGGAAGACGACCACGCAGGACGGCAGGCGGGGGAAGGCGACGCGCAAGCGCGGACACATAACACGCTAGGGCACAGGGCGGGGGGTCAGACACCTGTTGTGAGCGGCCCGCTCAGGAAGGGGGTCAGACACCTGTTTTCCCTGCGGAGAGAGGGTGTCCGACGCCGGAGGGCTGACGGGGGATCCGGCCGGATCGCGCGGGGGATGGCGGCCTGCGTACGGTTTTACCAGAGGCGGCTGTCGCCGATCGTCCCGCCGCGATGCCGGTTCACTCCGACGTGCAGCGAGTATTTCATCCAGGCGGTGACGATCAAGGGCGCGCTGCGGGGGACGGTTCTGGGGTTGTGGCGGCTCCTGCGCTGCAATCCGTGGTCGCGGGGCGGGGAGGATCCGGTGAGATAAGGGGGCCAAGTCGGGCGGGGCGAAACGCCGCAAGAGGGTCTCGGGAAAAACCGATATATACAGCGACCGGAAGGGAATCTGTACTCGAGACGGATTCACCATGGAAGAACTTGCACGCATCTCGCGGCTGAAGTCGAGCCTCTACAGCGCGTTCCTGGTAGGGGTCGCGGTTATAGCGTCGGTGGGGATAGGGCTTTTCGACAGGCTGGACCTTGTAGCGTACGACCTCGCGCTGCGGACGGAGAAGATCCCCGGAGAAGGCCCGAAGATCGTGGTGATCGGGATCAGCCCCCGGGACTCCAAGGACGACGACCTCGGGGCGTACCCGTGGTCGCGGGAGGCCTACGCGCGGGCGCTGGGGAATCTCCAGAAGGCGGGCGTCGCGGCGGTGGGGTTCGACCTGCCGTTTCCGGCGGCGCGGGACGCGGAAGGCGACGAGGCGTTCGAGCGGGCGCTAGCAGGGTTCCGGGCCGCGGAGGGGAGCGGACGGGGGGCGGCGCTGTCGGTCTACTCGTCGGTGAATCTGAACAGCACGCGCCTGGTGCCGGACCAGACGTTCGTGGTCTCGGAGGTGCAACAGATCGAGATGCGGGAGAGGAAGCTCTTCCGGGAGGGGCGGTACGTACTGTCGCCGGAGGAGATTCATCAGAACATCGCGTCGCTCACGGCGGCGGCCGGGGCGCTGGGGCACATCAACGTGATGCCGGACTCGGACGGGATCGTGCGCACGGCGCCCGCCGCGCTCGAGGAAACGGGGACGCAAGGGAAACGGACGTACTATCCCTTAGCGGCGGAGGTCGTGCGGCTGTCGCAAGGGATCGCGGCGTCCGGGCGCACATACGATGGGGAATTCCTGCGGATCGGGAAGACGGAGATCCCGGTCAGCGGCCAGGGCCTCATCCAGATCAAGCCGCTGGATTTCGAGCGTGCGATCGCCGACATGTCGAGCGACGAGTCGGCGTTCCTAGCCAACACGCGCCCGATCCTCTACTACGGCTTTGACGCGCTCTACAAGGGGCAGATCCCCGAGGACCGGCTGCGGGGACGGATCGTGTTCATCGGGCGCACGGCGCACGGACAGGACAGTGACCTGCACGCGACCCCTTTCGGCCAGCGTTTCGGGGTCTTCCTGCACGCGATGCTAGCGCGAACCATCCTCGAGAGGGACTTCCTGTGCGACGCGAACGTGAGTCCCACCTGGAAGATGACCGGGACGCTTCTCTTGACCCTGGTGTCGGCGCTACTCTTCTTCCGGGTGCGGACGCGGGCGTGCATCGGGATGTTCCTCGCGGCGGTGGGGCTCACGCTCTACCTGTACTTGGCGCTCTTCCATCATACGTTCCCGTTCCAGGGGCTGCGGTGGGGGTATTTCGTTTCGCCGGTGGCGGCGCTAGCGGTATTAGCGGGGAACTTCGCGTTCAGTCTTGCGATCAACCTGTCTGCGGCGGAACAGACGATACGCCTGAAGGATCTGGAGCTGGATCTCCTCAACGAGGCGGGCCGCGCGGTAACGCGGCAATTAGGGGCGTCGGAGGGAGACCTAGCGCATCTGGGCCTCCAGAGCACGACGGCGGCGCGGATGGGGGTGGACGTGGAGTTCTCGGCGGCGCTGCCCGAGGGGTTGGCGACGATCATCGGGCGGGCGATCGGGGTGGAGGGGTGCGTGCTGCTTCAGAAGAGCGCAACGGGCACGTTCAAGGCGGCGGGGGCGTATTGGGACCATCCCGCGTTCGACCGTGAGGAGGCGCTGGCGATCTTGGCGCGGCGGGAAGCAACGGGGAAGGGGGTTGAGACGCCGCTCACGCTCGAGGACTTCCGGGACGCGCCGGCCGAGGTGCGCTCGCTCATCCTGATCCCCTTCCACTTCCGGGAGGAGACGATCGGGGCGCTGGCGCTCCTCAACAAGAAGACGAGCAAGATCTCGCCGAGGAAGTTCTTCACTGACGAGGACCTGCGGATCCTGTCGACGCTGTCGAGCGAGGCGTCGATGACGCTGGAGAACGCGCGGTTACTCGACAACGTGCGGAGCCTGTTCAGCGATTCAATCCGGGCGCTGGCGCAGGCGGTGGACGCGAAGGACGCTTACACGCACGGGCACAGCGAGCGCGTAAAGGACTACGCGTTGGCGGCGGCGGGGGAACTTTCGTTCTCCCCCAACGAGTGCAAGCTGGTGGAGCTGACGGCGCTGCTGCACGACATCGGGAAGATCGGGATCCCCGAGACGGTGCTGAACAAGGAGGGGAAGCTGACGGACGAGGAGATGTCCATCATACGGCAGCACCCGGCGAAGGGGGCGGAGATCATCGGGGTGGTGAGGGAGCTAGCGCCGATCGTGCCGAGCATCCGAGCCCATCACGAGCGGTATGACGGCCGGGGGTATCCGGACGGGCTAGCGGGGGAGGAGATCCCGCGCATCGGGCAGGTGATCACGGTAGCGGACGCGTTTGACGCGATGACGTACCAACGGGTCTACCGAAAGGCGCTGTCGTTGGCGGAGGCCGTCGAGGAGATCCGCCGGAACCGCGGGACGCAGTTTTCGCCCGACGTAGCGGACGCGTTCCTGCGGTACCTGGAGGAGACGCGATCGGGCGAGACGGACCTCGCGGCGGTGGCGGACGAGCACGATGGGGCCTAGTTCCAGGATCATCCCGCGATTAGCGGAGGCCGCCCGGTCGAGGGCCGAGATGCGGATCCTGCAGGCGGAACATTCGGGGCTGGAGGGGCTCGAAGGGACGCTGGCGGAATGCGGGCCGTTCGGGTCGCTGCCGCTCGCGCTGCGATGGGAGATCCGACGGGGGACCGGCGCGGCGCAGCCGGAGCTGGGGGAGTTTCTCGAAGCGCAACTGGAGATTGCGGGAGAGGAGCTGTCGTTCGGCACACTGGTACTCGCACACGAGCGGAAGGGGGCAGCGATGAGTCTGTGGACGACGGTCCCCGAGGAGCTGCGGGTGACGGAGCGGCGGCGGTATCAGCGGGTGCTGCCGGGGAGGAGGATCCTGATCAGCGTGGTGCTGGGGGCAGGGACGGACCCGGAGCGGACACTGGCGACGGACGGCGGGGACTTCCATCACACGGGGATTCTGCGGAACATCTCGAACGGGGGGCTGAAGGTGATGTTTCCGCCCGAGGTGCTGAGCGGGATGCACGTGGCGGACGCGGTGACGGTGTCGCTGCGACTGCCGGACGAGCTGGAGGAGCTGACGCTCGCGGGGAGGATTCGGTACCTGCGCCGGCGGACGAACAGCCAGACGATCTCGTGCGGGGTGGACTTCGGAGAGGAGACTCAAACGCAAGGGGCGCGGGCGCGGATCGCGAGCTTTGTCTGCGCGGAACGGAAGAAGCGGGCGCTGACCGCATCGGACCTGCGGTTCTGGTAGGAGCCCAGGGCACAATTTGGCTTGACTCATGGGCGACGTCCCGTAGCATGGGATGTGGGGAGTCGCGGCACAAGAAGTTGCTGCGACAGTACTAGCGTCGCGGGACGTGTCATGCGGCATTTCGAGTACAGGGAAAACGATCTTTACGTCGAGGACGTATCCGTCGGCTCGATTGTCGAGCGGTACGGCACGCCGTGCTTCGTCTACAGCCTGTCGGAGATCCGGGATTCGTTCCGGGAACTGGAGCGGGCGATGAGCGCGGTCGAGACGCTGGTGTGCTACTCTATCAAGGCGAACTCGAACCTGGCGATCCTCGATGCGCTGCGCAAGGAGGGGGCAGGGTTCGACGTGGTGAGCGGCGGGGAACTGCGGCGGGCGCTGCGGGTGGGGGCGGAGGCGAAAAAGATCGTCTACGCGGGGGTGGGGAAGACGGCGGAGGAGATGAACCTCGCGCTCGAAGCGGGGATCCTGATGTTCAACGTGGAGAGCGCGGAGGAGCTGCAGGTCTTGGACGAGTTCGCTTCGGAGCTGGGACGCCAGGCTCCGGTGGCGCTGCGGATCAACCCCGACGTGGACGCACACACGCATCATCACATCACGACGGGGAAGAAGGAGAACAAGTTCGGGATCGATGCAGAGCGGGCGCTGGAGATCCTTCAGCAGGCACGCAACCTCCGGGGGATCCGGATCGTGGGGATGCACATGCACATCGGATCCCAGATCACGAGCACGGGGCCATACCGCGACGCGGTGCGGGCGCTGGCGACACTGATCCAGGAGTCCCGGTCCCTGGGGCATGAGATCATGTACCTCAACGCGGGCGGAGGGTTCGGGATCCGGTATGAAACCGAGGAGGTGCCGAGCCCGGAGGATTTCGCGTCGGCGATCATCCCGACGGTGCGGGAGATCGGCTGCAAGCTGATCCTGGAGCCCGGGCGGTTCATCGTGGGGAACGCGGGGATCCTGGTCACGCGGACGCAGTTCGTGAAGCGGACGGCGACCAAGCGTTTCATCATCACGGACGCGGCGATGAACGATCTCGTGCGTCCGGCGCTGTATGACGCGTATCACACGATTTGGCCGGTGACGAGCCCGGTGGACATCCACCTTCTGTGGGCGGAGCACGGGATCGCGGCGCTGGCGAATCTCGCGCCCGCGGACGTGGTGGGGCCGGTGTGCGAGACGGGGGATTTCTTCGCGAGGGGACGGATGCTGCCGGAGCTGGAGCGGGGGGACTTGTTGGCGATTTTCAGCGCGGGGGCGTATGGGATGAGCATGAGCTCGAACTACAATTCCCGACCGAGGGCGGCGGAGGTGCTCGTGAGCAAGGGGAAGGCGCGGCTGGTCCGCCGACGGGAGACGTTCGACGACCTCATCGCGCAGGAGGTGCACCTGGACTGAGCGGGGAAGAGGAACCACGGAGGCGCGAAGGGGAAGCGATAGAGCGGTAGAGCGATAGAAGGGGAGAGGAGAGGGGAAGGAGTCGCAGGGGGCCGAGGGGCGGACGGGGGGGCGTTTGTGAGATGGAGGTCCCCATGAGCGAGAGACCTTTCGTTCTTCGGATCGCTGCGCTGGCGATGGGACTAGCACTCGTCGCGGGCACGTCCTCGGCGCTCACGTACGAGGAGGAGAGGATGGTCCAGCGCGCGAAGGAAGCGGCGGACCTCTTCGAGATCCAGCGGATCAACGAGACCGCCCAGGAACTCAAGGGGATCGTGGACGCGGGCCTGTCCACGCGGGACGCGCGGAGGGTGCGGGCGAAGATCTCGATCGGGGTCTTGGCCGACATGCGCACGCGCGAGGAGCTGCGGGCGTACGTGGACCAGATCATGGGGCTGGCCCAGAAGGGCGACGACGAGGTCCTCAAGGACCCGCGTTTTTTCGAGGAACTCTCGGAACGGGTCGTGTCGAACGACCGGGAGGTCAGGCGGGCGGCGCATGACGACCTCTTCGTGCTCGGAGAGGCGGCGACGCCGCATCTCGTGAAGGTCTTAGGGCAGGTCGAGGGGGGAGAGAACCAGATGCGGGTGGTACTGGCGCTGGGGGAGCTGGGGTCGCAGGCGGTGCTGCCCTTGGCCGAGGTGCTGCAGAGCGAGAACTACGTGCTGCGTCACAACGCCATCTACCTCCTGGGCGAGAGCAGGGACACGCGGGCGCTGCCGGAACTCATCCGGCTCTACCGCACGATGCAGGAGCCGAACCTCCGGAACGAGGTCGGGGCATCGATCCAGAAGATCAGCCGCGCGCGACCCGAGGACCTGCCCGATCCGCAGACGGCGTATGCCAACGAGGCGGTCCGGGCGCTCTCGGGGGCGCGCCAGTATGCGACGAGCCCATCGAAGGACAAGGCGACGCTCTGGAGATGGGAGGGGGCCACACAGGAGCTCGTCGGGAACGAGGTCCCGCGCGAGATTTACCGGGAACTCATCGCGCGGCGGTTCCTGGAACGCGGGCTGACGCTCGGATACACGCCGCAACTTGCGGAGCTCCTGCCGCCACTGTACCTGCGATTAGCGGTGAAGCTTTCCGCAGGCTCGGCTCCGGAGCTGGCGGCAGAGGCGAGCACGATGCTTCATTTAGCGGGGGTGGCGCGGATCGCGCGGGCGCTGGACGGGGCGCTGGTGGCCAAGTCGAAAGAGGAGGCGCTGATCGCGCTCGACGTGCTATACGACCTGGGGGTTTCGGGGAACCTGCTCGGTGGCGGGGGATGGGAGGATGAGGCGAGCGACGCGGCGTGGATGAAGGCGTTCCTGCACAAGGACCCGGAGATGTCGTTCCGGGCGGCGAAGGCCGCCGTGGCGCTGTCGCGGCCCGTACAGCGCGCGCGAGGCTGGGAGATCGTGCCGGCGCTCGTGGCGCAACTGAGGCTGGCGCTGGGGGTCGGGCGCGTCCTGGTGGTGAGCTCCGATAGCAATCTCGCCAACGAGGCGGCGGCGATGCTGCGGGAGCTTCCGGCGGCGGCGGAGACGGTGAACAGTGCGGATGAAGGGTTGTTCAAGCTCGATTCGAGCACGGCGTACAGCGCGATCATCCTCGACGAGAAGGACGCGGGGCTGCTTTCAGGCCTGGAGGAGCGGGGGCTCTTGGCAAAGATTCCGGTGATCTACCTTACGACGCAGGAGAAGGCGCCCTACGCGCCGAAGGGCGTGACGGTGGTGACGCAGCCGCTTGTGAGCGCGACCTTAGTGCGGGTCGCGCGGGAGCGCTCGGGGGGAGCGAAAAACGACCTTCCGCGCGCCCGCGAGATCCTGGGAGTGCTGCTCCTCGCCGAGGAGCGGGGATACGTGCCGAGGGGGAGCCTGGGGGGCCTTGTGGGCGACCTTTCATCCAAGGGGGACAGCGATCTGCGAGGGGAACTTCTGCCGCTCATCGGACGGGCGGGGGACATGCGGGACCTAGCGGCGCTATTCGCGTTCGTGGAAGCGAAGGGGCGCGCGACGGCGGAGAAGAAGCTGGCGCTAGCGGCGATCGGGGACATCCTGCAGCGCTTCCCCAGTCCGAGCGAGGACATGCTAGCCAGTCTGCTGGCGCTGGTCGAGGGTAAGGACGCGGAGCTCGCGCAGGCGGCGGCGGCCGCCTTGGCGGTGACGCCCTTCCCTGCGAACCGGTTCGCGGAGACGTTCCTAAAGATCGTCGAGGAAGGGAGCTAGCGTTGTGGACGCGCTGGACCGTCGCATCCTCGCGGAGATCCAACGGGAGTTCCCCCTTGTCGACGATCCGTACGCGGAGCTCGCCCGTCGGGCGGGGGGCGAGGCGGACGACGTATACCGGCGGGTGCAGGGGCTGATCGAGGCGGGGGTCATCCTTCGGATCACGGCGTCGTATGATTCGCGGGCGCTGGGGTTCCGCTCGACGCTCGTGGGGGCGAGCGTGTCGGCGGAGCACCTCGAGGAGGTCGCGGAGATTCTGGAGGGGTACCCCGAGGTTACGCACTGTTACGAGCGGACCGGCGAGCGCAACCTGTGGTTCACCCTGGTGGCGGCGGACGCGGGAGCGCTTGGCGGGCTCGTGGAGGAGCTCGCGCGGCGGATCCCGCGGGCGCGGGACCTCGAGGAGTTCCCGGCCACCAAGGTCTACAAGATCGACGTCACGTTCCGCCCCGTCGAGGACGTCTGCGCGTCATGAGCGTCTCGGACTTCGAGCGTGCACTCATCGCGGCGACCCAGGAGGGGATCCCGCGCTCGCGGGATCCGTACGGATGGATCGGGCGGCTCGTGGGCGCAACGCGGGAGCGGGTGATCGAGGGACTGAGAAAGCTCAAGAGGGAGGGGACATTGCGGCGGGTGGGGGCGCTGGTGGCGCAGCGGCGCGTAGGGATCGCGGGGAACGTGATGGTCGTATGGCAGGTCCCGCCCGAGCGCTTAGGCGAGGTAGGGAAGGCTTTCGCGGCACTGTCGGAGGTGTCGCACTGCTACGCGCGGGAGACCCGCGCCGGGTGGCCGTTCAACCTGTACACCATGGTGCACGCTTCGAGCGAGGACGCGTGTCGCAGGATCGTCGAGGAGATGTCGCGGAAGAGCCGGGTCCACGAGCGGAAGGAGCTTTTCACGGTGCGGGAGCTTCACAAGAGGCCGCCGACGTACTACGGCGCGGACGAGGTCGCTTTCGGCGCGCCCTACCCGGTCGGCCTTCTTCTCTTCGACCGTCTGTGCGTGGTCGTGGGGGGAGGGCCGGTGGCGCGGCGGAAGGCGGAGTCGCTCCTGGCGTCGGGGGCGCGCGTGCGGATCGTGGCGGCGGGACTGGAGCCGGAGACGGCAGCACTTGCGGGCGTGGAACTCGTGCGAGAGACGTACCGCGCGGAACACCTTGCCGGGGCGAGGGTCGTAATCGCGGCGACGGATTCGGCGGAGGTCAACCGCCAGGTCGCGCGGGACGCGGAGGCGGCGGGGGCGCTGGCGAACGTCGTGGATGATCCGGGGGCATGCGATTTTCTGGTGCCGGCGCGCCTGGACAAAGGGGCGCTCATGATCGCGGTACAGACGCGGGGGGCGTCGCCGGCCTTGGCGGCGACGCTGTGCCGTCGAATCGGGGCGATGCTGCCGGAGGGGATCGAGAATTTCGCAGCGGCCTTGGCGCGCGCGCGGGACGAGGTATTTGCGCGCGTGCCCGACCCGAGGCGACGGCGGGAGGTCCTCTCCCATCTCGGGAGCGAAGAGGCGTTGCAGCTTTTCGAGCGGGAAGGCTTAGCGGCGTTCCGGGAGCGGGTAAAGGCGTTGCTGACGCCGGCGGGAGAAAAGCCGTGAGGGAAGAGATAGACAAGGCGCTGGCGGGGCTGGCGTTAGCGGCCATCGCGGGGGCGTCGCTCTATGTGCTTGTGCGTCAGATCAGGGGGAAGGGGGCGTCTCCGGAACGGGCGCGCGTGTGGTTGGCGCCGGCCTTCGGGGCACTCTCCTACGTGTTCGCGTCGCGCTGGGCGGCGCTCGGGTACTTCCCCGTGGCGAACGTCCGGGAGGCGGCGGTCCTCTTCATCTGGGCGCTCTTAGGGGTGTATCTCTTCCTCGACCTCACGCAGGGGCTGCGGGTGCTCCTGCCGTTTCTGCTTCCGGCAGCGGCCTTAGCGGTGCCGGCGCTCGTTGCGGGGCCGGGGGCGGAGATCCGGCGAACGGAGCATCTCAGGGACCCTTCGATCGTCATCCACATCTTGGCGATGGTGATCGCGTATGCAGCGTACTGCGCGTCATTCGGGGCGGCAATCACGTACTTAGCGGTCGATCGGGGCCTCAAGCGCAAGGAGGCTCGTGCCCTCGAGCTGGACGCGCCCCCCCTTCAGAAGACGGAGGGCCTCATCTACGCCTGCGTGTGGGTGGGGAGCGCGGCGCTGTCGGCGGGGATTTTAGCGGGGGCGTTTTTCGCGGCGGAGCGGGCGAAGCCGCAGGCGCTTGCACTCGACCCCAAGGTGATTCTCACCGGGTTCACGTGGTGCGCCTACGCGCTGGTCCTATCGCTGCGGCACCTTGGCGGGATGAGGGGGCGGAAGCTCGCGATTCTCACCGCGGTCATGTTCATAGCGGTGTTGGCGACGTCCCTGGGAGTGGAGTTCGTGCTTCCGGGACGACACGCGACCGCATTGCCGGAGGTGTTCTTGTCGCGATGAGGCTGCTTCTCATCGGGTGCAGTCACAAGAGCGCGTCACTTGACACACGGGAGCGGTTTGCGTTCCGCGACGAGGAGACCCCCGAGGCGCTGCGGGAGCTTCTCCTGGGGCGGGGGATGCGGGAGGCGGTGATCCTCTCCACGTGCAACCGAGTGGAGGTGTATGCGGTAGCGGAGGCGGAGGGGCGGGCGGAGGAGCTGCGGGCGTTTCTCACAGAGCGGGGCGGGATTGCGAGCGAGGATTTCGAGAGCTTATGCTACGCCGCGGAGGGGGAGGAGGTGCCGCGGCATCTCTTCGCGGTCGCAAGCTCGCTGGATTCGATGGTGGTCGGGGAGACTCAAATCCTCGAGCAGGTGAAGCGGGCGTATGAGGTCAGCCGGAATTCCCGTCCATGCGGGACGGGGAAGGTCCTGCACGCGCTCTTCCAAAGGGCGTTCTCGGTGGCCAAGCGGGTGCGGCGCAGCACGTCGATCTCACGGCGGCCGGTGTCGGTGGGGTCGGTGGCGGTGGAGTTCGCGCAGAGGATCTTCGGGGACCTTTCCGAGAGCCGGGTGCTGTGCGTGGGGACGGGGGAGGCGGGGCGACAGATCCTCACGCATCTAGCGGGGGCGGGGGCGGCGCGAATCACGGTGGCGTCGAGGAGTCCCGTGCGGGCGGAGGCGACGGCGCGGGAGTTCGGGGGGGAAGCGGCGGCGATCGAGGCGCTGCCGGACCTCTTGAGGGAATGCGACGTCGTGATGACGTCGACGTCGAGCGCGGAGCCGATCTTGGGGGTGGAGGCGGTGAAGCGGGCATTAGCGGCGCGGCGGGGGCGGCCGATCTTTCTCCTTGACGTCGCGATCCCTCGGAACGTCGAGGAGAAAGCGGGGGAGATCGAGGGGGCGTACCTCTACAACATCGACGACCTCAAGTCCCTAGCGGACAGGAATCTCGATGCGCGGCGCACGGAGCTGTCGCAGGCCCTTCGAATCGTCGAGGGGGAAGCGGCCCGCTTCGCACAGTGGCTGGCGACGCATCACGTGGACACGGTGATCGCGGACCTGCAGGCGGAGTTCCACCGCATCCGGAGCGCGGAGTTCGAGAGGCTGTCGCGACGACTGGAACATCTCACTCCGGGGGAGCTCGCGCAGATCGAGCAAGCGACCAAGCGGATCGTGAACCGCATCCTGCACACGCCGATCACAACGCTACGAGCCGCGGAGCCGCAGCGATCCCAAGAGGAGACGGAACTCCTCAAGCACCTCTTCAAGCTCGAGCAAGGTCGCGAGGGGAACCATGAAGAAGAGCGAAAGTAGGCCGGCGCTTCGCCTAGCGGGAAGGACATTGGCGGTCGCGGCGGTGATCGTCGCCGCGCTCCTCTACCTCGGCGAGGGGAAGGACACCTTCCATCGAACGTTCGCGCACTTAGCGCTTCAGCGCTTGGCGCTCGTCGCGTTCGCGGGTTTTCTGCTCTTGGCGTCGGCGTCGATGGGAGCGGCGGTCGCGAGGGCGCTGCGGATCGCTCCCGAGTGGAAGCTGTCGTTCTTCCTGGAGGCCACGGGCCTGGGCTTGGGGATATTTGCGCTCGTGTTCCTCCTCCTGGGGGTGTTGGGGATTTTCCATCGGGCGGTGTGGTTGGGGGCGATGGTGCTGGGGGCTTTCGCGGGAGCGCCTTTATGGACGCAGGCGCGGGCGTCCGCGCGGCAAAGCGTCGAGGCGCCTGTCCAATGGATCTCTTGCCTGCTCCTGGCGCTGGCGGCGTTCCCGGTCCTCCTCATCCTTTTCGTCGGGTTTCATCCGCCTTTAGACTACGACGTGCAGGAGTATCACTTAGGGGCGCCTGCGACGTGGCTTCGGCTCGGACAGGTCTCCTTTCTTCCCAACAACGCCTACAGCTCATTTCCGTCGAACACGGAGATGCTCTTCGAGCTGGCGCTCGTCCTCTTCAACACGGATGCAACGGGGCATGACCTCTACTGGGGGAGCTACGGCGCGATCGCGATAGCGGCCTTAGCGGGGGTGCTTGTCGCGCTAACGGCTTTCGACATCGCACGGAGACTGGGGGGAACGTTCGCGGGGGCCTTGGCGGGGGTGTTCTTTTACACGTGCCCGTGGACCTTCGAGCTTTCGATCAAGGCTTACGTGGAGCTGCCGCTCATCTTTTTCGGTCTGCTCGCGTCCGATCATGCGCTTCGGGCGGTCCTAGCGGGGACAGATACCACACGGCGGCGGGACATCCTGTTAGCGGGGATCTTCACGGGGATTGCGATGGGGACGAAGTACACCGCGTGGCTTTACTTCGCAGCGCCCTTAGGGGCATTCCTGCTTGTATCGGCGATCCTAGGGAAGCTCCCGGTGCGCCAAGTCATCGTCTTCGCTCTCGCGGCGGGGCTTGTCGTCTCGCCGTGGCTCGCGAGGAACCTGGTCAATACGGGGAACCCGGTGTGGCCGCTCCTCGCCGGGGTTCTTCCAAGCGGGCCGTGGTCGCAGCTTCAAGCGGCGCGCTGGAACGCCGCGCACGCAGCGCACGGGTTCTCTCTCACCCACTTCGTTGAGCGGTTCGGGCAGGTGCTCTTCCGTGACGAGAACGTGTCCTTAGCGGCGTTCGTTTTTGCGCCGCTCGCCCTCCTCGTCGCGCGGGCGCGGCGGATGAGCGGCGCGTTTCTGCTCCTTGCGCTCGTCATTTTCCTGGGGTGGTTCGGTCTTACGCACCGGATGCTGCGGTTCTTTTTCCCGGCGGTTCCTTTCCTATGCATCGCCAGCGGCATCGGGTGCGCGGGGATCGCGCAGAAAGAGTTGCGGCGCGTGGCGGCGGCGGTCGCGATCGTTCTCGTGGCGACGGGACTCCTACAGACCTATGTCCTGGTGGCGGGGCTGCACGCGGAAATCTTCCCCGACGGGTTCCCGGAACTCGATCTTTCGAAGCCGGAGGCGTACGAAAATGAGCGGACGCTTCCGGAGAAAGCGGTCTACGAATTCGCGTGGGAACGGGGGAGTCCTTCCAGCCGGTTTCTGTTTTTGGGGGAGGCGAAGTTCTTCTACCTTGGGCCTTACGTCGAGGCGCGGACGGTGTTCGATTCGAACGTGATCGACGAGCTAGCGGCGGCGGGAAGCGCATCGGACGAGGAATTGGTCACGGCGTTGAAAAGCCGGCGGTTCCGCTATATCTTTGTGAACTGGCCCGAGATCGACAGGTTCAACCGGGACTACGCGTTCCAGTTCCAGGGCGAGCGGCAGGCGGGGTACTCGGCGCGGATCACGCGCGCGCTCTTCGCGCGGTGGGAGGAGAAAACCTTAGTCGAACGGGTAAAGATTGAGGGGTTACAGCGGGACGATGCCTATGTGGTCTACGCAATACGATGATGACGTGCGGATAAGGAAAAGAATTCCTCACGCAAAGACGCCAAGGACGCAAAGTGTCGCCAAATTCGAATCAGCTAGATCAGGCCGTTTTCCCCTTTGCGCCCTTCGCGGCTTGGCGTGAGGGATTTCTTTTTCCGGGCGAAGATCGATAGAAGGGAAGGAAGCATGAGCGACATCCTCTGCATCGGAATCGTCGTCCTGGACGCGGTCGGGAAGCCCATCGACAGGCACCCGGATCGAGGGGGCTTGGTCCTCTTCGACACTCTGGGGCTGCACCTTGGGGGGTGCGCGTCGAACGCGGCGGCGGGGCTGCGGCGGATGGGGTTCTCGGCGGGGGTGGTCGGAAAGCTCGGGAAGGACGCGCTTGGGCAGCTCGTCATCGAAGAGTTGCGCAGGGACAAGGTCGACACGAAATACATGGTGTTCGACGCCAAGGTGAACACCTCGTTCACATTCGTCATGGTGGACGCGCTAGGCGAGCGGTCCTTCTACCACACGATGGGGGCGAACGCGGTGTTCGACGCGAAGGACGTGTCGGAAGAGGCGATCAAGTCGTCCAAGATCGTTTTCGTCGCGGGGGTGTACCTGATGGAGAAGTTCGACCGGGGCGGTGCGGCGGAGGTGGTCCGGCGCGCGAAGAAGGCGGGGAAGATCACCGCGATGGACACGGCGATGGGGAGCGACCTCCCGAACCGCTTGGGGGACATTTCGCCTTGCTTCGGGGAGCTCGACTACTTCATCCCGAGCTACGAGGAGGCGAAGTTGCTGTCCGGGAAGACGACGCCGAAGGATGTCGCGGAAACGTTCCACGCATTAGGCGTGCGCAACGTGGTAATCAAGCTTGGTGACAAGGGGTGTTACATCTCGAATGAGAAGTTCCGGGAGACGATTCCCTCGTACGAGGTCAAGTGCGTGGACGCCGTCGGGGCGGGGGACGCGTGGTGCGCGGGCTTCTTAGCTGGGATAGACCGGGGATGGGACTTCCGGGAGTCGGCGCTATTCGGGAACGCGGTGGCCGCCCACTGCGTGCAGGCGATCGGCGCGACGACGGGGATCAAGACGTTCGAGGAGATCCGGGAGTTTCAGAAGAGGACGCCGATGAGGAAGGGGTGAGACGAGTTGCAAGCCTACGATCAGCTTTCAGCTGGCTTTGTTGAGAACTCCCCGGTGGTGGACCGTCGGGCTGCGATATCAGTTCTTGGGTCAGGAGCCCTCCGAAGCGGAGGGGCCGCCGCTTGCGCTCGATCGCTCGTGGACCTCGCTGGATCGAGCTCGCGGCATCTGTGCGCCTCTAGCGCGGGAGAGTGCCCGCTCTGCGCCACAGCAGGCAGAGCTTTCACCCGCCTATGCCGAGGCTCCGGCGGGCAAGCTGTGCGAAAAAGGAGCCAGACCCTTCAGAGTGAACCCCGGCGGGCGACCGTAGCCGCCTTCATCCTGCCTAGACGGGACTTCGGCGCGCCAAGGAGGCGCAGAGGAGACATGGCCACGAAGACAGGAGGGGAAACACAAGGAAGATGAGGGAGTGATTCCCGCAGAGACGCTGAGGCGCAGAGAGGACGGAGGGAAGGGACGAGGAGCTTGCGGGAACCGGGCGGCGCGGTAGATTTGGGGTCGCGGGCGGGAAGTTTCAGGGGAGAGGGATAGCGAGGATGATTGACGAGGGAACGATTGAGCGGGCGGCGAAGGCGCTGCTGGGGGCGGCCCCGCGTGCGTCGACCGTGATTCTCTTCGGCTCTTATGGAGCAGGCCGGGCGGGACCGGAGAGCGACTTGGACTTTCTGGTGGTGGAGCCGGAGATCAAAGACCGCATCGGTGAGATGGCGAGGTTGTCGCGTCTTTTGGGAAAGATGCTGATCCCGGCGGACGTGGTGGTCGTGAGTCGGGAGTTGTTCGAGCGGTTCCGGGATACGCCTAACACGCTGGCCCACGAGGCGTCCAGGGGCGGCAGGGTTTATGAATCCGTCGCATGAGCATTCGCGCCCGCTCTTGGAGAAGGTGGGGGGGCAAACGACAGGGATCAAGACGTTCGAGCAGATACGGGAGTTTCAGAAGAGGACGCCTTTGCGGAAGATGTGATCTCTTGCACAAGGACAGGGGCGCTCTCGGTTCTAGGAAACAGGCGGGATCAGGGTGAGGTGGCTGATGTGGGATGCTCCCATTTGAACCAGCGTTTCCTGTGCTCTTCGCCTTGAGAAAGGGAACGGTATGACGTCAGGAAAATGCCCACGATGTGGAACAAAGCTGACCTTTGAAGCCGCTGATAGCCAAGTCGTCTGTAGTGGGTGCGGCGCAAGGCTGAAACTCGGGGGGCACTCGGCAAAGCATGGGTCGTCGCAAGACGGAACAGCTTTTCAGAGCACGACTACGCAATCCGACCCTGCGGCGTCATCAGGGCAGACGCCCGCTCCGCAACGGGCAGCCAAGGGACCTAAGGCCTTTAAGAAACTTAAGTTGCTTGTCGGCATTCTGGTGGGGCTATGGGTCCTGGGATTCATCCTTTCCCAGCGTTCTGGTCAAGAAGTCGGTTCCTTCGAGAAATGGGAGAAAAAACAAGAAGGGTCTTTCAGCCTAGCAGACGAGAATGCGCTCGTTCGCACAAAAATGGAGGCACTGCCAACCCATCCTGAGGCTTTCACCAGAGAAGCTGGAACGTTGCTTGAGCCGATCAGGGGAAAATGCAAAGAGGCGATCTCTGCGGTGAGATCCGCTGGGGAAGCGATCCATAAAGTGCTCTACGAGAAGGAAGTAGAGCTAAACCGCAAGATACACCTGAGAGAGGCAAGACTTCAGGATGTCTCGTCCCTGATCGAAGACATTGACGCTGTCCATCGGCTCCAGTCCAGAATATCTGACGCACGGGCTGCGTTCGAAGCCCATGTCAAATCTGAGTATGTAGGGACTTTTCGTCCATTGCACGAGCGTCATATGCAATTGGAGGATGCTCTCGAGAGCCGGGAGACTCTGTGGTCCTTTGATTCCGCGACGATGATCACGGCGTGTTTCGTCCGGGGTCAACTCGTATTCATCCAATGCGCCGAGAACCTTCATTGCCTCAGCTCAGAAACGGGGCAAGAGAAGTGGGTAAGGGATATCAGGGATCCTCAGGATACGCGACAATCTAGTACGCCCAACGTGCATGATATTCAGATAGTTGGCGAAACGGCTTATATTGCTGCCGATACTCGCCTCCTCGTCTGCGATACCGCGTCAGGTAGTTCGCGATGGGAGTACGACTTCCCTCCCACGCTTTCGCGCTCGATGACAACAGGTACAAGCCTGGAGGTACACGAAGGCCGGATTATAGTCCAGGGGCAGAAGGCCTTCTGTGTCCCAGGGGACGGTGGTGAGAAGACGGAAGTGCAAGGAGGCGGCAAGCCAAGGTTCTATTCCTCCGGCCTCTTCTACTTTGCCGAATCCTATTCTGATGAACACGATAATAGATGGCAGGTGCGTGACTGGAAAGCACTCGCGAAAGTCTACGACTGGAATGAACTCGATTCCGACCTGCTTCAAGTCAACCTTGAGGGGTCCGGCATCAATCCCTGGGATATAAGCCCGCACCAAACGAAGAATAGCACGTTTTTTCAAGTGGTATATGCCGACCCAAACACGATCACGTTTTGGTGGAATTACTACGTATATACCTTTACCAAAGGCCAAAAGCAGCTTAAGCGGATCTTCCAGGGTCGATGTCAGGCTTGGTGGAGGGGGGCCAACTCAGAAGACTTTGTGATTTGCCTGTCGGAGCAAGGCGAGCTTCGCAGATGGAACCTGAATGAGTCGCGGGAAGCATGGACAAGTGAGAGTCTCTGCAAAAAGGGGTATGGTCTCTTAGATCTCCGGGTTCGCGATGGTCGCCTGATTGTCGATGTCAAGCACACCAACAATATCGGTACCATAGACCTCTATTCGATTGACCTCAACTCCGGGAAGACCGTATGGCACCGTCACGTGGAGGAGCCCAGCCGGCAGGCGGCGTATGTCAAGGGTGACAGGGTTTTCTTGTCCGAGGACAATCAGCGGCTGATAGCCGTTGATGTCTCATCTGGCACGGAGCTTTGGAGGCGAAGGACCTTGGAATCCAATCAGGTGGTTGAATCTCTTCGAGACCCGTTAGCGTCTCACGTTGCAGGGCTACTTCCTGACGGAAGTGCAATCTGGCTATTTGAGGCGGAAAGTCGACCTTACATGGATCGCGGGCTTCTGAGGTGCATCTCAGCTTTGAACGGCAAGGAAATTTGTGCTCTGAAGGTTTCATCCTTTGGGAAGCACGATGATGTGCGCCCGCAAGGCAGCGACATCGAACAGAGCGACGTCGTTGGTGAGTGGCTGGTTACGGATGCCTTATTTGCGTCGGGGAGTCCTCTGGATCCCGGCAACCTTAACCATGCGACAAGGGTGGTTAGCTTGAAAACAGGAGAAAAGGTCGCAGAGTATCATCATTTTCGAGGGCTGAGGGATCGCTTGGGTGACGCGTTTGAGCGGCACTGGAACGCTGACTCTGCGAGCAATGTGTACAGAGAGGTTCCGCCAGAGGAGTGGGAGTCCCCCATCTTCACCAGCTTTCTGCCAGCAGGGCGGGATGCACTCATCTGCCAAAGCGGAAGATCGGTGAAGTGCATGAGTGTACCGCGTGTGCAAGCAGAGGACAGAAAGTAGCAGCAGGAGAAGAGGCGGCGACCGGAAGCGGCTGAGGAAAGTGCGAACGGGCGGAGGGTTACTGCAAGGTCAAGGCGAAGGGAGGGAGAAGAGGTTACGGGGGTTGGAGGAGAAGATGAGAGGGGCGAGGGAGAGGGCGTCGGGGCGGGAGATTTGATCTGAGTCGATGAGGCGGGCCAGCGCCCCGGCGAGGGATTCGAGGGCGATCTTGAAGGCGCCATAGGTCTCCTCGGCGAAGACGCAGTCGCCGCCCCAGACGAGCTTGTGGCAGGGCGCGAGGGTAATGAGCTCGGCGATCGCCTGCTCAGAGGCGCTCTCACTCAGCATCGGAAGCCAGGAGATATCGACGTAGACATTCGGGAAGCGCTTGGCGAGGTTTGCGAGCTCGCGGGTGTAGGGGAAGCCGCCGTGCATGAGGACGAAGCGCGTCCGGGGGTGGCGGGAGATGAGGCCGGTCAGATGATCGCAGCGGGTGTCGGAGTCCGAGACGGGGCCTGAGAAGGGCGTCCCGGTGTGGAACTGGAACGGGAGGGCGAAATCGGCGCTGCGCTCGGCGAGGTGTCCTATCATAAAGTCTTCGAAGGCGCGGGCGTGGTCAGGCTTGAGGCTTGAGACCTGAGGCTTGAGGGAGGAAGGGAAGAGGGCCTCGGCAGCCGCGCGGTCAACGGGCTGGTAGTCGATGCGGCGCACGCCCGCGAAGGCGGACTTGAGCGCCACGACGCCCTCTTCTTTCATCTTCTCGAAGCAGCGGTCGACGTAGGAGAGGTAGTCGTCGAGGGAGGCGAAGTCGGGGACGGGGACGTGATAGAGGGCTTCGAGCTCGGTGCGGGCCTCGCGCACGTATCCCCAGAGGAGGGCATCGATCTTGACGCTGGGGGTCCAGAGGGGCGGCTGGGAATCGCGCCGGACGACGCTTGAGAGGACGGTGTCATCGGGGATGCGGGGACGCTCGCGGAGGATGAAGTCGTACCAGTCGGGCGCGCCTCCCCGGAGGAAGAGGTTGGTGGTGCCGGTGGCCTGGCGGTCGAGGACGCCATGGGTCAGTCCGACGCGGGAGCGGAGGATATGAACCGTCCAGTTTTCGTCGGCGCTGCCCGCTTTGAGCTTCTCGTCGAGCGCGCGCCAATCGACTTCCCAGAGGGGGCCGCGCAGGCCCAGGAGGTCGCGGAAGCATGTGTCCACGACGCGGAAATAGGAGGTGAAGCGAACGAAGGGGAGGAGTTTGCGGATGGCTTCCCATGCGGAAGCGTCGTCGAGGGGGGCAAGCGCAGTCCAGTCGAGGCCAGCGGCCTTCAGGTCCGCGGCGAGGTAGGATTCGGAGAGGAAGTCGATGAGGCCGGTCTTGCGCGCTGCACGCTGGCCGGGGGAGATCATGTGATGGTGGGCATCGACGACGCCGACGGAGCGGACAGCGTCTTCGAGTTCTTCGAGCCATTCCCGCCGGTTCATGAGGGAGGAACCTTTCCGCACGGAGAAAGATCAGCCACGAAGACGCCAAGGAAGAAAAGAGTTTAGCGCAGAGATGGCAGATGAGGGAAAAGAATCCGGGGGACTTGAGAAGCCCCCCGGGCCCCCCCTTTATGGGCAAGGGGAACGCGGGGCGCGTTCCCCCCGCCAGGGTGGATATAGCAGGAGGCAAGGCCGCTGGAACCCCTTGGCGAATCTTGGTGTCTTGGTGACTTATGGCGAGTCTGAGCAAATGCGCCCCGGGCGCGCAAGCCCGCCTCCGCTAGAACAGCTTCGGCGGGTAAACTTGACCGGAAGGAGGGGGGCGGGTATGATGGCGGCGGATGCAGTAAGGAGAGAACCGTGCAAGAGCGATGGAAGGACTGGTTCAAGCAGGCGCAGAGGGATCTCGAGCACGTCCGGCACTCGATCAAGGCAGGGGACTTCGAGTGGGCGTGTTTCGCGGCGCAGCAGGCGGCACAGAAGGCGGCCAACGCGGTGCTGCAGAAGCACGAGGGGGAGAAGCGGGTCTACTCGGTGACGATGCTGCTCGAGGCGGGGCCGAAGGGCGGGGAGCTTCCAGCGGGGGTGGCGGACGCGGCGAAGTCGCTGGACAAGCACTACATCCAGGCGCGCTATCCGAACAGCTTTGCGGAGGGGACGCCCGGGGACTTCTACACCGACGCGGAGGCGAAGAAGGCCTTGACGGACGCGGAGGCGGTGCTCAAGCACTGCGAGGGGATGCTGAGGGGATAAGACGCAAGAAGGCGCGGGGAGGAATCTGGGGGACCTGACAGGCCCCCCAGCCCCCCCTTCCAGGGGCGGGGGGAACGCGGGACGCATTCCCGCCGCCAGGGTGGACATAACGAGCACGGGAGGGCGCACGCTCCTCGCCAAGGCGCAGAATCGCAAAGGCACGAAGGAACAAGAGAGTTCAACGCAGAGACGCCCTTCGACCTTCGTCCCGCGGCCTGCGGGATCAGGGCTTGCAGCAGGCTCAGGGCCTTCGGCAAAGGGGGCAAAGGAGCGTCAGAAGCGGACGCAGATGACGGGGCAGGGGGATTCATCGAGGATAAGCTGACGCTCGCGGATGACGAGGTCCCTGCGGGCCTGGTGGGAGTTGACGGCGCCCATCACGATGAGGTCGCTCTTGCGCTCTTTCTGAGTCGCCAGGACCGCCGAATGGACCGCGCCCTTGAGGAGGAGCGTCTCGGCTTTCACCTTGTTGCGGGCGGCGAGGTCGGCGACGAGGGTGAGGTATTTGCGGGAGCTGGCTTCGAGATCTCTTTCGAGCTCGGAGACCTCGACGGGAACGAGGATGCGGCTCAAGGCGAGGGTCTTGAGGGTCGCGGTGTCCACGGTGGAACAGGCGACGAGGCGGGCGCCGAAGTCGTGACCGAGCTCGACGGCGTATTCCGCGGCGTCGCGGGCGGCATCGGAGCTGTCCACGAGCAGAAGGATTTCCTTGACGTGCAGTCGCCTAGCCATTGCTTCCCTCCCGATCGGCTTGGGCGCCCACCGGCTGCTCCGGCGGCGCGTCCAGCGTGGTTTCCCCGCGGCGTTTGACGATGCGCATGACCCCGAGGGCCTCGCGGTCGCGCTCTTCGAGGGTGTCGGAGATGTACTTGAGGGTGTCGACGGTCTCGGGGATGAAGAGTTTTTCGAGGGCATTGACGCGGCGTTGGGTTTTCTTGAGCTCGCGCGCGAGGCGCATGACGGTGTTTTCCACCTCGGCCAGTTCGCCTATTAGAACGAGGAGTCCGGTGAAGATCCTGTAGAGCTCATCCGCGGGGACGGGGGTGCGGCTGAGGCCAAAGCGAGGGCGGGGCGCGGGCTTGGGGAATTCGACGCGGGGGAGGTAGAGGCCCATGAGTCGCTGGCTGCGGACGTGGAGGTCCCGGACGACGGGGCTGGCGACGGCGAGTCCGCCAAGGGAGCGTCTACCCGCGGCGAGGACGGCGGCTCGGAGCGCCTCGTAGGCCTTGGCCATAGCCTCATCGAGGGCACGCTGGATGCGCTTGGCGCGCTCGACGTGGCGCATGAGCTCGATGACCAGGATTTGTCTTTTCTCGTCGAGGAGCCCGAAGCCTTCGCGGGTGAAGACGAGCTCATGCCGGAGGAGGATGAGGTTGCTTTTCGTCGGCGGGACATTGCGTTTCGCCATCGCTTAGACCTCTTCGATCTTCTCAGTCTCCACGGGCTCGCCGTGGCGATAGCGGGCGTCGAGCATCTTCGCCGGGAGGCGGTAGAGCTCGGCGCGAGGCAGGGAGGAGATGATGTCCCAGCCCCGATCCAAGCTTTGCTCGATCGACCGTTCCTCGTATTCGCCCTGTTTGAGGAGCTCGTTCTCGAAGCGTTCGCCGAAGCGCATGTATTGTTTATCGAGGGCCGAGAGCTCCTCCTCGCCGATGACGGCGGCCAGTGCCCGGACCTGCTTCACACGGCTGTAGGCGGCGAAGAGCTGGCTGGCGAGGGCGGCATGGTCGTCGCGGGTGCGGCCCTCGCCGATGCCGTCCTTCATGAGGCGCGAGAGGCTCGGCAGCCCGGCGATGGGCGGGTAGACGCCGCGCTGGAAGAGGTCGCGCTCGAGCACGATCTGCCCCTCGGTGATGAATCCGGTGAGGTCGGGCACGGGATGGGAGATGTCGTCGGAGGGCATCGTGAGGATGGGCATCTGGGTGATGGAGCCCTTGCAGCCCTTGATCCTGCCGGCGCGCTCGTAGACGGACGCGAGGTCGCTGTAAAGATAACCGGGGTAGCCCTTGCGGGCGGGGATCTCGCCGCGGGCGGTGCCGATCTCGCGGAGGCTTTCGCAGTAGTTGGTCATGTCGGTGAGGATGACGAGGACATGCATCCCCTCGTCGAAGGCGAGGTGCTCCGCGAGGGCGAGGGCGGTGCGGGGCGTGAGGAGCCGCTCGACGGAGGGGGCGTTCGCGAGGCTCAGGAAGAGGGCGACGTTGGCGAGGACGCCGCTCTCCTCGAAGCTGCGCTGGAAGAACTGGGCGACGTCGCTCTTGACGCCCATGCCCGCGAAGACGATGCGGAACTCGACGTCTTCGGAGAGGAGCTTGGCCTGGCGGGTGATCTGGGCGGCGATGCGGTTATGGGGGAGTCCGTTGCCGGAGAAGATGGGGAGTTTCTGTCCGCGGACGAGGGTATTCATGGCGTCGATGGCGCTGATGCCGGTCTGGATGAAGTCGCGTGGGTATTCGCGGGCGAAGGGGTTGATGGGATCGCCGTTGACGTCGCGGCGGATGCCGCCCAAGGGAGCGGGGCAGTCGTCGAGGGGGCGGCCGACGCCGTCGAAGACCCTTCCGAGCATGCGGCGGCTGACATTCGCCAGCAGGGGTCGTCCGAGGAAGCGGACGCGGGTGCCGCGGTTGGAGAGGCCGGTGGTGCCCTCGAAGACCTCGACGCAGACGAAGGATTCGGCGGTTTCGAGGACCATGCCGAGGCGGAGCTGGCCGGTGGAGTCCTCGACCTCGACGATCTCCCCGTAACCGATGTCGCGCACGCGCTCGACGAAGACGAGCGGGCCGACGATGCGCTGCACGCCCAGGTAAGTGAGGCCGTGATCGTTCACGAGGCGAAACTCCTTTCCAGTTCGTCGAGGGCGCCCGAGAGCTTACGCCAGAGGGCATCCATCCCCTTGTCATCGTCGTTGGCGATCTCGCTCTTGGCGCGGACGAGGTCGGAGACGACGGGGAGGTCGCGGAGGGCGTGCAGGGGGGCGCCGGCCTCGACGATCTTGCGGCCGCGGCGGTAGACTTCGAGCATGAGGCGGAGGAGCCAGACCTGTTTCTTTGGGACGGAGTACATGTCGACGGGGTCGAACGCGTTCTGCTGGAGGAAGCCGTTCTTGATGAGCTCGGAGACGAAGAGGATGATCCGTTGCGTGTCGGGGAGGACGTCGGGGCCGACGAGCTTGACGATCTGCTGGAGCTTGGCGTCGCGCTGGAGGAGCTCGAGGGCCTCGCGGCGAAGGTCGGCCCAGTCGGCCGCGACATTGCGCCACCAGTCGGCGACGTCGTCGACGTATTCGCTGTAGCTGGTGAGCCAGTTGATGGCGGGGTAGTGGCGGGCGTTGGCGAGCTCGGTATCGAGAGCCCAGAAGCAGCGGACGAAGCGGCGGGTATGCTGGGTGACGGGCTCGGAGAAGTCGCCGCCGGGGGGCGACACGGAGCCCACGATAGTCACGGAGGCATCTCCACCGGCGAGGTTCCTCACTATGCCGGCGCGCTCATAGAACTCGGCGAGGCGGGTCTGCAGGTAGGCGGGGAAGCCCTCCTCGGCGGGCATCTCCTCGAGGCGGGCGGAGAGCTCGCGAAGGGCCTCGGCCCAGCGGCTGGTCGAGTCGGCCATCACGCCGACGTGATATCCCTGGTCGCGGTAGTATTCGGCAAGGGTGATGCCGGTATAGATGGAGGCCTCGCGGGCGGCGACGGGCATGTTGGAGGTATTGGCGAGGAGGATGGTGCGCTCCATGAGGCTCTTGCCGCTGCGGGGATCGACGAGCTTGGGGAAGGCGGTGAGGACGTCGGTCATTTCGTTGCCGCGCTCGCCGCAGCCGATGTAGACGATGACGTCGGCGTCGCTCCACTTGGCGAGGGCGTGCTGGGTCATGGTCTTGCCGGTGCCGAAGCCCCCGGGGATGGCGGCGGCGCCGCCCCGCGCGACGGGGAAGAAGGTGTCGATGACCCTCTGACCCGTCACAAGGGGCGCCGAGAGGAAGAGCCTCCGGGCGAACGGACGCGGGGTGCGCACGGGCCAGCGGTGGAAGAAGCGGACGTCGCGGCGAGCGTCTCCATCATGGAGGACGGCGGCGACGTCCTCCACGCGGACCTCGCCTTCGGGGGCGAGACGGTCGATCTTGCCGCGGACGCCGGGGGGGACGAGAACGCGGTGCTCGATCATGGTGGTCTCGGCGATCGTGCCGAGGACGGCACCGGGCTCGACGGCGTCGCCCACGGCGACGGAGGGCCGCCACGTCCACTTGCGGGAGCGGTCGAGGGCCGGGGCCTTGTGGCCGCGAAGGATGAAGGAGCCGTCGACGTCGTAGAGCTCGCTCAGGGGTCGTTGGATGCCGTCGTAGATCGTGCCGATGAGGCCGGGGCCGAGCTCGACGGACAAGGGGGCGCCGGTGCGGGCCACGGGCTCGCCGGGCTTGACCATGGTGGTGGCCTCGTAGACCTGGACGGTGGCGAGGTCGCCGTCGAGGCGAATGACCTCGGCGATGAGGCGATCCTCGCCGACCTCGACGACCTCGTACATGCCAGCGTCGCGCATGCCTTTCGCGCGGACGATAGGGCCGTTCACGGAGATGATCCGGGCGGTGTTGTCGTGGGTCATTCTTCCACCTTCCACAAGCGGGAAGCGACGTCAACGCGCAAGGCATCGTTGAGGCGCCTTTGACGGGCCTCGAAGGTGTTATTGAAAAGCTCCGTCTCGTCCTCGGTTTCGATGAGCACGCCGCCGACGGTCTTGGGGAGCTTCGGGCCGACGGCGAACGTGAGGCCATCGGGGGCGTCTTTGGAGAGTGCGGAGAAGAAGGCCTCGTCGAGGAGGCCCAGGTCGTTTTCCGAGACTCGTAGGAGCAGCTTCCCGCGCTTGAGCGTATGGGCGGCGGCCAGGGCGAGGCGGCGGATGGCCTCCTTTCGCTCGTCGGGGCCGGCCTCGGCGAGGCGCACGAGGGCGTCGCTGAAGACGGATTGGATTACGTCCTCGCGAGCACGGAGATCCATCCGCTCGCGCTCCAAGGGGAGCGAGGCCAAGGCGATAGCCGACTGCCGATCGGCCTTGGTCTTCGCCTCGGCGAGGATCTCGCGCTCGGCGGCGGCGGCGCTCTCCTTGGCGCGGGAGAGGAGCTCATCCGCGTCCCTCTCGGCGGCGCGGATCTCGCGCTCGGCGCGCTTGCGAGCGTCCTCGAGGATCTCCCCGCGCAAGGCGCTCGTATCGGAGCTCTGTTTTTCGGGCTTTGCCATCTCACGATCCTACTAGATTGAGACGCCGACGGCCTCCCGGATGAGGTCGAGCATGGTGCGGCGGTCGGGGAGGGGCCCTTCGGGGCCCGGGATCTCAAGGACGAGGGGGACGCGGGCCTCATAGCGGACGCGATCGATCTCGGAGCGGAGCTCGCGCGCGATCCTCTCCGTCAGCACGACGATGCCGACGTCGGGCAGGCGGCTGACCTCCTTGAGGGCGGCGAGGGCCTCGGAGGGGCTTTCCACGACCCGACCCTCGGCGCCGGCGAAGCGGAACCCGAGAGCCGTATCCTCGTCCGCGATGACGACGATCCTCATGTCAAGGGCTCTCACATCTTTCCGAGAAGCAGGACGGCCACGATCAATCCCCAGACCGCAATGCCCTCGGCGAGGGCGACGAAGACAAGGCCGCGGACCATAAGCTCGGGGCGTTCGCTAGCGGCGCCCATGGCGGCGCTTCCGACGTGGCCGACGGCGTAGCCGGCCGCGAGGAGGGCGGCGGCCATCACGATGGCGACGCCGAGAACGATCGTCCCGCCGATGGGCGCCGGGGCGGAGGCATCGGCCGAAGGGACCGGGGAAGCCGGCGGGGTGTCGGCAAAGGCCGTCTGGACGCCGAGCGCGACGACCAGACCCACGAGGGGCACCGTTATGCCGAGGACAATCATCCTGCGGCGGAAGCGCTCGAGGGCGTTTCCGCGAATCCGCCGGAAGACAGCGCGGTTCGTCAAGTGCCAAGCCGTGTTACTCATCTTGGGGTGCTCCTTTCCATGGGGGAACGAACTGTCCGGGCATTGGGATCCAGCGTGAAAGGCTGGTAGGGTTTGCCTTCGCCGACGAAGAACTTGCTGAAGAACTCGTAGTATTCGAGACGCATGGTCTGGATGGCGGCGATCAAGCCTTCGAGGCAGATGATGAAGGCGTTGCCGAGGACGAGGACAGCGATCCGTCCGGGGCTGACGGGACCGGCGGAGGGGGCGATGACCTCGGCCATGGCGAAGACGGCCAGGCATAGGGCGGCATGGCTCAACGAGAAGGCGGCGACACGCACGAAAGACAAGGTGTTGGAGAGGTAGTTCAAGACGGTCTCCAGCCCTTCGACCAAGCCGAGGAAGAGCGCGAGGCCGACGCCCGTCTCGTGCGGCACCTTTGGGCGCATCCTCCCCGCGAGGATGAGGCGGACGGGCTCCTGGAGCATGATGACTAGGAGGGGGATACCCACGAAGACGATAAGGGTCCAGAGATCGAGGCGGCCGGTGAGGAGCCTGCGCATGCCCAGCGCGACCATCCCCCAGTAGAACATGACTCCGACGAGGCCGAACTTATCGAGGAAGGCATGGACCCAGTCCCTGCGGCGCAAGCGGTTCAAGAGGTTGAAGGCGAGGCCTAGGTTAATGAGCACGAAGCCGATGAGGATGGTGATGCCGAAGAAGGCGTACAAGGCGTCGCCGTTGCCGCCTTTCGCCATTTTGCGCAAGGGGTTCATCCAGAGGGGACGGATCAGGGCATCGGAGCCGAAGACGCTGCCGAATAGTAAGCCGAACGCGGTGGCCGCCCCCCCCCGCCGACGCGACAATGACCCCGATATCCTTCACGGGGCGGGTTCTTCCCAAGCCGACCAAGGCGAGCCCGGACAGGATCAGGACGCCGCCCTGTCCCACGTCGCCGAACATGAAGCCGAACATGAGGAGAAACGAGACGGCCACCAGGATGGTGGGCTCGGCCTCGAGGTATCCGGGCACGCCGAAGGCGGTGACGAACATCTCGAAGGGGCGGAAGAACCCGCGGTGGCTCAACAGGGTCGGCACGGTCTCGTCGGGAAGCTCAGAGGGGTCGCGGAACTCGATTAGGACCCGGTTCCCAGTGACGGAGGCCACCGCATCGATGAGTTCTTCAAGGCGGGCCTCGGGCACCCAGCCGGTGATAAGGACCGCGGACCAGGTGTGGGCGAAGTCGGTCTGGGCGGAGAGGATCTTCCTTTCGAGCTCAAGCTTTCCCAGGAGTTCGGAGAGGGTCCTGCCCTCCTCTTCACGCAGCAGCCTTTTTTCTTCCTCGACCTGAGCAAGTTTTCGATCGAGGTCGGCGAGTTGGGAATGTGCTTGCTCGATAAGGGCTACGGGGGCGAGGACGGTCTTGCCTTCGAGGCTTTCGGACTGGAAATCGTGCTTCTCGAGGACGCCCTGGAGGGTCCACTTTCCTTTCCGGGACGAGACGGCGATGACGTGCTGACGTCCTTCCTCGACGCCGAAAGGAACGAGCACGGCGCGGGCACCCGTCTCCTCGATGACGGCGGGCAGTTCCCGCACGGGCACGGAGCCGACGGCGAAGTGGAGGAAGCCGGCCTGGGCGAAGTGGGAGAAGGGGACGGTCAGGGTCTCGTAGCGGCGGATCTCCCCGACGAGATCGCTCTTTTCCGCGCTCTCCCGGCGGAGCCTATCGGCCTTACCCTCGATCTCGCCGAGGCGCGGTTCGACGCGGGCGAGGAACGCGTCCACGTCCTCCAGGGATAGGGCGCCGGTGCGGCCGGCGCGGGCTTCCTCGACGCCCAAGGTGGCGGCGGCGGCGCGGACGCGGGCGAGGGCGGCGTCGCAGCGGGCGAGAGCATCCTGGGTTTTCTGCGCGGAGGGGACGGCGAGGCCTTCCGTGTCCTTGGAGCTTGTGATGTGGAGGATGCCGATCCTGCCCAACTCGAAGGTGACGGAGCGGACGTCCCGTTCGAGGACGAGGAGCTGGGCTCTCTTCATGGCGGTTGCGCGGAACACTTAGGCGACTCCGATGAGGCCCGTCGCGGCCGTTCGGGCTTCAAGCTCGTAGGAGAGGGTGCCCGAAAGGCGCAGGAGGTTGGCCAGTTCCGTCCGCTTGATATGGAAGAAGGCCGGCACGGCGCCGTAGTCGAGCATGGACCGCCGGAACCGCCTGCACGCGAGATCGTAGAGGCGCCTGGCGCCAAGCCATTCAAGCAGGCTCAGAGAGGCGACCTCCTCGGGGCGCATCCCCAAGAGGCGGGCGGCGCGCTCAAGGGACGGGTCGGCGAGGAGGGCGAGCCAGGCTTCCCTGTGAATGCGGCCAGCGGCGGGGATGTAGAGACCGGAGGCGGCCTCGGGTGTCAGGCCGTAATTGAGGCGAGCACGGAGGGCGGCCAGGACGTTGGCAAGGTCGACCTCGAACCGGACGAGGCCCTGAACGACATCCTGGTCGGCCTGGGAGAGGGTCTTGACCTCGTCGACGAGCCGCATGAGGTATCGCGCGTCGAGGGCGGTTTCGCGGAGAAAGGGGTCCTCCGTAGCGGGGAAGTTGCGTTGCGCGAGGAGCTCGGCCACGCCTTTTCCCGTGAGGCGGTCGGCCAGGGCCGCCGGGTCCGCCCTCAGGGCGATCATGTCGTCGAGGGGAAGCGCTAGGGGGCCGGGGAGGTCGACGAGGAGCTCGCGGATGCGCTTGGGGTCCTCCCCCGCGGCGGCGCCCCGCAGGATCACCTTGAGGTCCTCGACCTGATAGCGGACGAGGTTCCAGAAAAAGAAGTCCGCCTGCCTGCCGTAGAGGCACTTCCAGACGCGCAGGAGCTCCGACACGTGGGTTTCGACGAGCGCGCGTTCGAAGTCGAGGACGCCGGCGATGCGTCTCTGGGGGAAGAGGGCGGCCAAGAGCTCTCCGGACGTGCGCAGTTGGGACAAGGCGCGGAGACGATCGGCCTCGTAGAGCATGCTGCGCATCGCGCGGATCTTGGCATTCACGAAATCGAAGGTGAGTTCCACGTCTTTCCCGTCACCAACGCCGCCGGAATTCCGCGCGCCGGCGGGTCGCGCCGATTCGGGTCATGTCAGGTTTCCGCGGGGGCCTCGGCGCCGGCGAGGATGGCGGCGACGCGCTCAACGAGGGAGCGTCGAAGCGTCTCATCGACACCGGCCTTCTGCGCGACGTCGCGCCGGGCCTCCTCGAGCAGGCGGTCCCTTTGTCCCCGGGCCTCGCTAGCCGCCTCCCGGATGATCTCATCCGCCTTGCGGGCGGCCTGGTTGCGCGCCTCCTCCACGAGGGCGGCGGCGCGGAGGCGGGCCTGCTGGCGGACATCCGCGGCTTTCTTCTCGGACTCCTCGACGATTCGTTTCGCCTCGTTCTCGACCGCAAGCAGCTCGCGGAGTGCTTCTCTCAAGGCGATTCCTCCGTTCAGAGTACCGCTACAATCCCTCGGTCTCCTCTTCGGCCTCGCGGATCACGGCGAGGGCCTGCTCGCCGGAGGCGGCCTCGCGCAGTTTCCGGATGAACCCCGGGCGTCCGAGGAGACAGCTGATACCGGCGAGGAGCGCGACGTGGGGGCCGGGGTTATGGGCTTCGGCCAGCACGAGGAAGATCACGTGGGCCTTGCGACCGTCAAGGGCGTCGAACTCGATGCCGCCCGGGCTCATGCCGAGGGCACAGAGCAGTTGCTTGATGCTCTCGTCTTTTCCGTGGGGGATGGCGACCCCGTCGCCGATGCCGGTGGACTGCTGCCCTTCGCGCTCGTGGATGGCGGCGATGGCGCGGGCGCGGTCGTGCACCTTTCCCGCGCGCACGAGAAGGTCCACGAGCTCCTCGAAGGCTTCCTCCTTGTCGGCGCTTTCCATGCCTACCTTGACGAGTTCGACCGACAGACAGTCCGAAACCGCCGCTGAGGTCTTCATCCGCACATCCTTCCACGCAAGTTCCCGGGTGGAACAGAGGCATTTTACGGAGGTCGCGAAAGGGCGTCCAAGGGAAAAGTGGAAGCAAGCAGCAGGAGAAGAGCGGGAAAACCCTTTACGGTACCCCCGGCGCGAATATACTCTTGTCGCTGGGAGAGTTCTCTGGACCTGGTTCCCCTTTTTCTCTGCGGGGAAGCGCGTCCGGCGTTTCCAGGGTAAGAGACGGCATTTTGCGCAAGAAACTGCTCCTCATCAATCCCCATAACGCATCCCGTGCAACGATGGCGCTCAACCGCAACGTGCGGTTTCCTTCCCTGGGTCTGGGGATCGTGGCGGCGCTGACGCCTGCGGAGTGGGAGATCGAGATCCTGGATGAGAATTTCACGCCGTTCTCCTTCCAGGAGGCGGATCTCGTCGGCCTCACGGGCTACACGCCCTCCATCAACCGGGCGTACCAGATCGCGCAGACGTACCGAGCCAAAGGGATCCCGACCGTTCTGGGGGGGATCCATGCGTCCATGCGGCCCGAGGAGGCGCTGGGCTTCGTGGACGCGGTCGTGATCGGGGAGGCGGAGAGCGTGTGGCCACAGGTCATGGCGGACGTCGAATCGGGCCGTCTCCAGAAGACGTACGTCGGCACGCCTCTCGATCTCGCCAACGCGATCCGGCCGAGGCGGGATCTCTTCGACCGACGGTACGGCTGGGGGACGATCCAGACAGCGCGGGGCTGTCCCATGGACTGCGAGTTCTGCTCGGTCACCGTTTTCAACGGACACCGGTACCGTCAGCGCCCCGTGGAGGACGTGCTGGACGAGCTTGAGACGATCCCGCAGAAGCGATTGTTTTTCGCGGACGACAACATCATCGGCATCAGCAAGGAGTCCCAGGAGCGGGCGCTGGCGCTTTTCGACGGGATGATCCGGAGAAAGATCCGCAAGCCTTGGCTATGTCAGGCCTCGATGAACTTCGCCGACAACGAGGAGGTCGTGAAGGCGGCCGCACGGGCGGGCTGCCGGATGGTGCTCATCGGAGTCGAGGCCGAGGACCCGACGGCGCTCTTAGAGCTGAACAAGAAGCTGAACGTCCAGCGACTGCGGCGAAGCTACGAGGAGACGTTCCGGCGGATCAACCGTCACGGGATCGCGATCCTCGGGGCGTTCATCTACGGGATGGACAGCGACAACGTCGAGGCGCTGCGGCGCCGGGTCGACTACGTGCTTCGCTCGCCGATCGACGTGATGCAGACGACGTGGCTGACGCCTCTTCCGGGGACGCGACTTTTCCGGAAGCTGGAGGCGGAGCAGCGTCTCTTCTACACCGATTTTCCCGCGGACTGGGACCGGTACGACATGATGGAGCTGACGCACCGACCGCTGGCGATCGAGCCGCGTGACGTGGCGGCGGCCGGCCACGAGATCGTGCACCGCCTGTACAGCCGGGGGACGATCCTGCGGAAGTTCGCCGGGACGCTCCGGCACACGCGCAACCTCACCGCCGCCCTCTGGTCGCTGGACGCCAACCGCTGCTACCGCCGGATCGCCGTGAAGGTGAAGGGCGCGGACTACGAGGGACACAGCGACAAGTTCCGGTGAGCGATCCGACCCGCGGCCGAACCCAGAACATATCCCTGAAGGAGCGTCCATGGTCAGCCTGAGATTCCTTGCCGCTCTCGTTCTTGTGCTCGTTCTCGCACATCCTCTTGCCGCTGGAGAGATCCGGTCCGACCAGGTCGCGGCCTCGTTTGACGCCAAGTGGTCGCTCAAGGGGATCGGGAGCGAGCCGGGATCTTTCGTCGCGGAGCTTGTGGGGCTTCGAATCGCGGACCCGACGGGCGGGGTCGAGGTGGAAGACTCGGACGTTCCGGCGGCGACGCGAAACGCCGGGGAAGATTTCTTCACCGTCGGGAAGCACAGCGAAAAGCTATCCCTCGACTACACGCACGAGTGCGCCGCCAAGGAGAGCCTCGCGTCGACCTTCACGCTGACGAACCTAACCGACACGACGCGGTGCGTGGAGATCGAGTATCGGTTCCGCCTGCGAGACCGCGCGATGGACGCGTTCATTCCGGGGGAAGGCGACTTCGAGGGGCTGCCCCAGAACGGGAAGCTGGTCGCGTCGTACATCGCGGGCTACGTGGGGAAGAATCTCGTCGTGCCCCTCGTCACGCTGTATTCCGCGGACGCCGGGTTCACCGCGTGCGCGGAGCTCGTAACGCCCATCCCGTCGTTCGCGGTCAGCGCCGAGCGCAAGCCTTCGTCCGTGGAGCTCATCGTCTCGCGCACGCGGCTGCGGCTTGACGGGCGCGGCTCGCGGACAGTGACGACGCACTTTTTCCCCCACGCGGGGTGCTGGCGGCCGGGGCTAGGTTTCGCGCGCAGCCACTGGCCGGAGCTTTTCCAAACACGCGAAGGGGCGGAGAGGCTCCAAGTGCGAGGCAATGGAGGCGGGGGTCTAGCAAGCTATTACCCCTACGACGGCGCCGACGAGAAGTTCTGGCAGTCGTACAACATGAAGAACAACCCGTGGGGGGACGGTTTTTCCATGCCGTATCTCTTCGCATGGTTCGGGAACTACTACTTCACCGAGCTTGGCGACGAATGGGCGCCCCGCGCCATGACGAAGTGGTACGACATCCATCAGCATCCCGAGCACTACCCGGCTGAATTCCTCGAGGGGAAGCCCGCGGAGGACGCCAACTGGCTTGAGATCCTCAAGTGGCTCAACTCGCGGTCGGTGGATTGGGAGCTTTTCCAGAAGTTCCGCCACACGCCGGGGATGCCCGAGGGCGCGAAGATGTGGGCGAAGTTCTCCCACGCGCGCGTCAAGGAATTCCTGGCGCTCGCGAAGAAGCACGGCATCGTGACGATGGCCTACTGGAATCCATGCGAGGTCTGGGACAATTGGGCCTTGGACGTTTTCGCGGGCTACGAGGTGCCGGGCTGGCACCACTACGAGGACTGCACGCTGTGCAACATTCATCCGGATTCCCCCGTCGAAAAAGTCTACTGGGAAAAAGCTAAGGCGATCATCGACGACTACGAGGATCTCACGGGACTCCACGTCGATCAGGCCTACTACGGGTGGGAGGACCGGAGGCGGGACGACGGCTTTTCCATCGACGAGCGGGGACCCTTCAGCGACCTCCACCGCAACATCGGACGGTTCGTCCGCAAGGTCACCGAGTACGCCCACTCGAAGGGGAAGTATACGGACCAGAACCATCCGCAGGCGTCGATCGAGGTGTCGGGGTGGTGCGATGTCGCGTGCGTGGAAGACCGGTGTTCACCCGGACTCGGGCAGGAGATCGGGCGGTACGGGACGATCGGCAGCCGGACGTGCATCCAGCTCTACCCGATCGAGGAGCGGATGCAGATAAACCTGCGCAACGGATGGTTTACGAACATGGGGGTTGCCGAGGAGGCGTACCTCGACGTGAAGCCCAGGTCCACGAGCTACTGGCTGAGTCGCCTGTATCCGCCGGTTTTCGATCTCTTCCGGGGGCGGCAGTGGGTGCTGGAGCCGAAATGCCTGGAGCTTCCGGAGGGGTACGACGGGAACCTCTTCGTGCGCGGCGACGGGAACTACGTGGCGACGATCATCTCCTACGGCGAACACACCAGCAGCCCGTGGTGGCACGTCGCGGTGCCGGTGACGATCCGCATCGCCGATGCGCCGGGCGTCAAGGCGGCGTACCAGCTCTCCGCCGACTTTCTGGGCCCCCGGAAGATCCCGTTCTCGACCGTGGGGGACACGATTTCGATCAGCCTGCCGGTCCACAAGAGCGCGTCGGCGGTGGTCTTGGCGCGAAGCGGGCGGTTCGTCACACTGGATCGGTATGGTTTCCGCGCCGGCACGCAGAATCTGGTGCCGGTGATCCTCGACAACTTCACGGACGAGCCGTGGGAGTTCTCGGCATTGGTCACGTATCCGGGGAACAACTACAAGCTGAGCGCGCACGTGTTGCCGGGCGGGACGGAAAGCGCGCCGTTCTACGCCGACAACCCCCGGACGGGCGCGACGGCTTATGGGTTCTTCCGATTCCGCATCCACATGGACCCGGAGGCGACGCTCCCCATGCCCGAGGAGAAGGAGCGCCACATCGCCACCTTCGAGATCGCCGACGAGAACCCGGTGGCGGCGTTCCTAGCGCCCTCACAGCCGCTCGTCCAAAGGGACCTCTCCAACTCCACGCAGGGGGGTTATCGACCGTACTGGGAGGCGTTTCCCCTGCACATTGGGGTCGGGGAGCAAGGGAGCTTTGAGATCGGCGTGCTCAACGTCACGGACGACGCGCTCGTCGTGAAGCTTGCGGCGTCCGCGAAGGGTGCGGATCCGACCGACCCCCCTACCGAAATGTCGGTGGCGGCGCACGAGGCCAAGAGCGTCCCGCTCAGCGTCGTCGGGACGACTCCGGGGGCGGGGGAGCTTTCCGTCACCTTCACCGCCACCGGGACGCAGGCGCGCCGGTCGGTTGCCTTTCAGGTATTCGGGACCGCGCTCAGCGAAGCGGACGTCGGCGCGGCGAAGTCCGTCACGCTCATCGCCGACATCTGGGGACAGACATCGGGCTCGCGGAAGAAACCCATCTATCTCAACAACGCCGCCGTCGGCGCCCTTGAAGGGGGAGCAGGCTACCGGGTGTGGACCACGCGCGTCCGCACGAAGCTTTCGGATGAGGCGCTCAAGGCCCTGCGTGTGAAGAACGCCGTCCGAATCGAGAATCCCGAGAAGGAGTCCTTCAAGATCCGCCGGGCGATGATCGAGATCGTCACGTCCGATTCGCGCACGTTCCTTCTCGAAGCGAACCCGGTGCCCGTGAGCTATGCGACAGAGCTCGTCTCCCAAGCCGGAGGGCAAGTGGAAAGAGAATGGCGCTTCGCGGAAGGGAGGCTCATCAAGTTCGGCGAACCGATCAATCTTGTCTTTCCGGCAAGGTAGCCGGGCGGCGCGAAGGTTGGTGCGTCTTGGGACCTCTTGCTGAGAAGGAGAATACGATGGCTTCCGTTCACGTCCCGGCGGCGACCCTCGAGGAGATGCTCAGGAACGCGCGCAAAGGAAACGCCGCCGCCGCCCAAGTCATCCCGCGCGAGAAGGAGAATCACTGGCTCCTCCTGGTCGAGCAATCGGAGACCGTCAACACGCCGGAGATGCACGCTGCCGAGATCGACGTCTACATCGCCGTGGCGGGAACGGCCGAGCTTACCCTTGACGGGGCACTAGCGGACCCGAAGGAGAAGTCCCCCGGACAGTTCGTGGGCAGCCGCATCACAGGCGGCCGAACGATCAAGGTTGCCCCCGGCGACGTCGTCTACATCCCCGCCGGGGTACCACACCAATTGAAGACGACGAAGACCCCATACAGGCAGTTCGTCTTCAAGCTCGCTTGCCGGTAACGGGATCTGCGTTTCTGCCCCAACGGCAGGACACCTGAAGCCCGAGGAGGTTTTCTCTCCTTGCGGGGCGGTTCGAGATCCACACTCCGGCTTCAGGGTGTTTACCCAACATATTGTCATCACACGTGTTAGGTCGTGTCGGCCGACTGGGGGTTTTGCTTGCGTTTCCCCACGAAGGGCGATATAATAGGCTGTTCCGGCTGGAGGATCCTTGCATGCTCGATCAGGTGACGCTCGTGATCTTCACAGGGCTCGATCGGCGCCCGACTGAGCTGGGCGAACGCGAACGGGTTGAGTACATGCTGCCGAACCTCGCCGAGCCCTTCCGGTCTGTTATCCTAACCGGAGCAAACGCAAACGCTTATCGCGATCTCGGCGCGGAAGTCGTGGAGATCAGGGGAGCGGAGGCAGGGCCGCTTGCTACGCTTCAGGGGGCGCTAAGCAACTCCAGGACGGTCTGGAATTTCTGCGTGTCCTCCTCGATACCGCTTCTTACGCCCCGCGTGGCGGCTGTTCTCTGCGAGCACTGCGGCGATTTCCCGGGGATCCAGGCGGTCGTGCCGCGGGTGAAGGGAGGGCTGTTGCCGCTGTGCGCCCTCTACGCGACCTCGTGCTCGGAGGCGGTCTCTCAAGCGGTGCGAGCCGGGGGCACGTCAGTTCTCGACGTTCTCGCGACGGTGCGCCTGACCCTTGTGGACGAAGCGTGCTTCAACCACCAGTCGGGTTCCCCGGCGTTTTTCCTCAACGTCCACAATCGGAAGGACCTGGAGCTCGTCAGATCGCGACTGCGCCAGTGCCCCGCGTGAGCGGGACCACGGGCCTTTCTTCGACAAGGATCCCCCGCGCATTCCGTCAAAGGCAGGAGCTGTTCGATGTTGAAGAAGATCGAATGCTTCATCCAGCCTTTCAAGCTGGAGGCGGTCATGAACGCGCTCATCGGACTGGGCGTTGAAGGGATGAGCGTTCTGGACGCACACGGGTTCGGCCGACAGCTCGGGTATGGTCCGGAGGAACACCGCCAGAACACTGAGCCGATCAAGTTCCGCGAGAAGAAGAAGGTGGAGATCGTGGTAGACGAGGAGATCGTGGACGACGTCATCCGGCTGATTCGGAAGCTCGCCTACACCGGCACGATGGGCGCAGGGAAGGTGTTCGTCCTCCCGGTGGAGGACGCCATCCGCATCTCCACCGACGAGAAAGGCCGCAGCGCCATCGAGTAAGCCCGAGGAGCACCCCCCTATGCCGCCAGACCTGACAAACCCGTACGAGATCGCGTGTCGACAGCTTGAGATCGCCGTCCGGAAGCTGGGCCTTGACGCCTCGATGCACGAGGTCCTACGCACGCCCAAGCGATGCACGATCGTCTCCATTCCCGTGAAGATGGACGATGGGGAGGTGCGGGTGTTCGAAGGATACCGGATCCAGCATTCTTTGGCGCGCGGTCCGGCGAAGGGGGGCACCCGCTATCATCCAGGCGTCTCGCTTGACGAGATCAAGGCGCTGGCCATGTGGATGACGTGGAAGTGCGCCGTCGTCAACATCCCCTACGGGGGTGCGAAGGGAGGGGTCACCTGCGATCCCAAGGCGCTGTCGCGTGGGGAACTGGAACGCCTCACGCGGCGATATGCTTCCGAGATCATCGACCTGATCGGCCCCGAACGCGACATCCCCGCCCCCGACGTCAACACCGACGAGCAGGTCATGGCGTGGATCATGGACACCTACTCCATGAACGTGGGGTACCCGGTCCCGTCGGTCGTCACGGGCAAGCCGATCTCGCTGGGGGGATCGCACGGCCGATGCGAAGCGACCGCGCGCGGGTGCGTTTTCGCTCTGCGTCGCGCCATCAAGGCCCTGGGCCTTCCCACGGGACATCTGCGCGTTGCCATCCAGGGCTGCGGGAACGTGGGCGGAATCGCCGCGCGACTCCTGCATGAGGAAGGCGAGACCATCGTTGCCCTCTCGGACTCCACCACGGGGATCAAGAATACCGACGGCATCGATGTTCCCGCGGCAATCGCCCACAAGCAAGAAACCCGCTCCCTCCTCGGCGCACCGGGCACCCGTCCCTGCACCGACCGCGATGTGCTAACCGCCCCGTGCGACGTGCTTATCCCGGCGGCGCTGGAGAGCGCCGTCACGGGAGAGGTTGCAGGCGACCTCAAGGCGCGGATCGTTGTGGAAGGAGCCAACGGGCCCACGACGCCCGAGGCCGACGAGATCCTCGCGGAGAGAGGCGTCTTCGTCATTCCCGACATCCTGGCGAACGCCGGGGGCGTGACCGTCAGCTACTTCGAGTGGGTCCAGGGGCTGCAGGCCTATTTCTGGAGCGAGCGCGAGGTCAACCTGAAGCTCCGCGACATCATGGAGAAGGCGTTTGACGAAGTGTTCCTGCTCTCCCGGCAACACGATGTCGACATGCGCACGGCCTCTCAGATGCTCGGGGTTGGACGCGTCGCCGAAGCGGTCCGCATCCGGGGGATCTACCCCTGAGCCGGAAACCAACAACGGCCGAGGATTCCAGCGCAGGTCACGAAGGGCGCCCCCTTGCGGGGCTCGTCGCCGTGGTCACCGGCGCTTCGCGGGGGATCGGACGGGCGATATCAGTCGCCTTAGCGCGGGCGGGGGCGGACCTCACGCTCGTGGCCCGTTCGCGCGAGGCCCTCGAAGCCGTCCGTCGCGAGATCGAAGGGCTCGGGGTCCGAGCGCTGTCCATCAGCGCCGACCTTGCCGACCCGGCCGCACCGGGACGCGTCATCAGCGAAACCGTCCGCGCGTTCCGTCAGCTCGACATCCTCATCAACAACGCCGGGGCGGTGGCCGCCGGGAGCATCGCCGAGACGTCCGCGGAGACATTCGACTCGCTTATTGCGGTCAACGCGCGCGCGCCGTTCCTCCTGTGCCGTGAAGCCCTAGCGCACCTGGCCAAGTCGCCCGCGGCGTCCATCATCAACATCTCCTCCGTGGTCGGCCACAAGGGCTACCCCAACCAGAGCGCCTACGCGGCGTCCAAGCACGCGCTGATGGGATTCACGAAGGTGCTCGCGGCGGAGTTGCATCCGCTGGGGATCCGGGTCCACGCCATCTCGCCCGGAGGGGTCGCGACGTCCCTTATCGAACAGGTGCGCCCTGATCTCGACCCGCGCGAACTCATCCGCCCGGAAGAGATCGCGGACCTCGTCATCTTCCTGCTGACGCACAGGGGGAACGCGATGATTGACGAGGTGCGGGTCCGGCGGGCATCGTCCGAACCGTCGTTCTAAGCGAAACTATGTGAACTGCCAGGCGACGCCGACTTCCAGCGTAGGGCAGCGTCCCGCGTGACAATCCGGTCGGTGTCCGGTACACTTTCGTGCATGAGCGCGTCTCAGGATCGAGCGGCGGGGCGACGGCTGCTTCTCGCGGGGGCGTGCGTCCTCGTGTTGGCGATCACGTTCCTTGCTTTCCTACCGGTCCTCTCGGCCGGCTGGCTCAACTGGGACGACGACATCACCTTCCTCGATAACCCGCACTGGCGCGGGCTCAGCCCCCAGAACCTCCGGTGGATGCTCTCCACCCCCTTCTTCGGCCACTACCGCCCCGTGAGCTGGCTTTCCTTCGCCCTGGAATACCCGCTCTGGAAACTGGAGCCGCGCCCCTACCACCTGACGAGCCTCCTCATCCACTGCGCCTGTGCGCTTCTCCTCTTCCTTCTTGCCCGCAGGCTCCTCTCCCTCGTCTCGCCGTCGTCCTCTCCGAGCGCGCTGACGCGAGCGGCCTCTTTCGCCGCCCTCCTTTTCTCGATCCATCCCCTGCGGGTGGAGCCCGTCGCCTGGCTTACCGCCCGGGGAGACCTCCTGTGTGCGGCCTTCCTCTTCGCCTCCGCCTTGGCCTATCTCGGCGCTGACCGCTCCCGATTCCCTTTAGCGGCCTTTCTCCTCTTCGGGCTCTCCCTCCTCTCGAAGGCGGCTTCGGTCGCCTTCCCCTTCGTCCTGGTCCTTCTCGACCTCTATCCCCTGCGACGCCTCCCGGGCAATCCCAGGGAGTGGTTCTCGACATCCCACAGAAGGATCCTCCTCGAGAAGCTCCCTTTCCTGGTTCTATCGTGTCTCCTCCTGGGCCTTGCGGTCCTTGCCAAGGGTCGATACCTGCAGCCCATCGGGCAATCCACGCTTTCCCGACGTCTCGCGAACGTTGCGTATTCCCTCTCTTTCTATCCCCTGAAGACGCTCCTCCCGCTGTCGCTGCTCCCCCTCTACCAGCTTCCCAGGAACCTCGTCGCGTTCCTCCCTCGGGCGCTGGGTTTCGGGGCCTTCGCGGTCGCGCTGACGGTGGCGCTCCTCCTCGTGCGCCGCCGGGCAGCCTGGGGGATCATCTCTTGGCTCATCTACCTCCTGCTCCTTGCCCCCGTCTCGGGGATCCTCCAAAGCGGGCCCCAGCTCGTCGCGGACCGTTACTCGTACCTTGCAACCGTCCCCTTCGCACTGCTCGCCGGCGCCGCCCTCCTTCGCCTATTTTCCCATCCTTCCCCCTCTCTCCGTCGCTTCGTGTTCGCAGCAGCGATCACAATCCTTGCTCTCCTTTTCCCTCTTACCTACGCGTACTCCCGCGTGTGGAAGTCCTCCTTCTCGCTCTGGACCTACGCCGCGCGCCTCGACCCCTCCTCCACCGTCGCTCACCTCAATCTGGGGAGCGTCTACGAGGAGAGGGGAGACATCGAGGGGGCGTTGCGCCACTACGAGCGCGTCCTCGCCGTCAACCCCGGAAGTCCGGAGGCGCATCTCAACATCGGTCGTCTGGCCGAGGACGCGGGCGATACCGCGGGCGCGGAAGAACACTACCGCAGGGCCTTGGCAGCCAATCCACATTATGCGAAGGCGCACCTAGCGCTGGGGAACCTTTTCGAGCGGAGAGGGAACCTCGAGGCAGCGATCTCAGCGTACCAGAAGGCGATCGAGGCGGACCCTCTGTATGCGACCGCCTACAACAATCTTGGCAACGGCCTGCGCCGGAAAGGGGATCTTGAGGAGGCGATCCGGGCCTACCGGAAGGCGATCGCGATCAAGGACGACTACGCCAACGCCTACTACAACCTCGCGAACGCAGTCGCGGCGCACGATCCGGCGGCCGCTGAGCGCGCCTACGCCCGGTCGGTGGAACTCGATCCCGGGAACGTGAACGCCTGGTTCAACCTCGGCAACGTCCGGGCGGTCCTGGGCGACCTGGCGGGGGCGATCGCGGCTTACGAGGAGGTCCTGCGGCACAATCCGGACGACGTCGAGGCCCGCAGGCGAGTCGAGATCCTCAAGGGGCAGACGCGCGGGTCACGCTAGAGGGCGGCGGACCTGGAGGAAGAACGACATTGTGAGAGGGAGCTTCGGCGCTAAAATGAGCGAGCGCCCTTCGGAGGAAGCGACCATGGGAACGCCCAACGATCCCGCCTCCCCCACGGCCCGTCCCGAGCCGTCCCTGGTGAGCATCGTCGTCCCGGTCTACAACGAAGCCGAGAACATCGGTCCCCTGGCGAAGGCCATCGCCGAAGCCCTGGGCGCCCAGAAGTATGAGCTGATCCTGGTGGACGACGGGAGCACGGACGATTCGTTCCGTCGAATCGGCGACCTCGCCGCGAGCGACCCGCGCATCGTCGGCCTTTCTCTCGCCCGCAACTTCGGCAAACAGTGCGCCCTTTCCGGGGGGCTCTCCTTCGCCCGAGGGGACGTCATCATCACGATGGACGGGGACCTGGAACATCCGCCGGCCCTTGTGCCCGAGCTGATCGCCAAGTGGCGCAAAGGGTACAACGTCGTCCAGACCCTGCGCCTCGACCCCGACGACACGCCCTTCCTCAAGCGTCTTTGCTCCCGTGCCTTCCATGGTGTCTTCAGCGCCATCACGGGGATCCGCATGGAGCCTGGGGCCTGCGACTACGGGCTAATCGACCGTGTCGTCTTAGCCGAACTGCTCCGAATCCACGAGGGCGACCTCTTCCTACGAGGGCTACTAGCCTGGATGGGGTACCGCGGCACCACCGTCCCGTTCCGCCGGGGCACGCGCCTCACGGGCCGATCCAAGTACCCTCTCCCCAACTTGCTCCGTGTAGCGCGCTCGGCCCTTTTCTCCTTCAGCACCGTTCCGTTGCGTATCGGGATCATCGTGGGGCTCGTCACCGCGCTGGCAAGCATAGCGGAACTCGTCTACGTTCTGATCGTGCGCTTGGCCGGCCGACCCGTCCCGGGGTGGACGAGCACGATGGTGGTCCTGACGGTGCTGATGAGCGTGCTGTTTATCCTGCTGGGCGTGCAAGGTGAGTATATCCTGCGCATCTACGAACGGGTGCAGCGCCGTCCGTCGTTTCTTGTCGAGCGCATCGTGGCGCAGACGGCGCGCAAGCCCGGCGGCCGCACTCCTCCCGCTTGACGACATCGAATGTGCAAATGCCATTCTCCCGTCGCATCGAGTCCCGCGAATACGCCCACGACCGTCTTGGGGAGCGCTTCCGCCATGCCTTGTCCGACTACGACACCCGCCGACGCGTTGAGACGCTCATCGACGACTTCCTCCCCGATTCGGCGGTCCGGGGGAAGTCCGCCCTCGACGTGGGGTGCGGGCTGGGATTCCTGAGCGAGCGTCTCAAGGCTAGAGGGGCACTGGTCACGGCCTGCGACCTCGGGCCCTCGCTCGTCGCGCACACCGCCGCTTACGTAGGCTGTCCGGCGGTCGTGGCCGACGCGTTGCGCCTCACCGAGACCTCCCCGCCGAACTCATTCGACGTCGTGGTCTCTTCCGAATGCATCGAGCATACCCCCGATCCGGACGGCGCCATCCGCGAGATGGCCGCGGTCCTCAAGCCGGGTGGTCTCTTGGCAGTTAGCACACCCAACGTCCTGTGGCGGCCGACCGTCCGATTGGCCGACTGGCTCCGCGTGCGTCCCTTCCAAGCCTACGAGAACTTTTCGTCCTGGTCGCGCCTGCGCCGGTCGCTACGCGCCGCTCAAATCGACGTACTGCGCGAAGCGGGCATCCACCTTATCCCCTTCCAGCTCCGCCTCGAAGGCCTCTCCCGGTGGCTCGACTCTCGCGCCCAGTGGGCGCGTCCCCTCATGATCAACCTCTGCATCCTCGGACGAAAGGGAAGCCCTCGCTGCCGGCGCAGCCTCGTTCGACCTTAGCCCCGCTTGGCGCCGGCCTCATGAGCCCCCGAACACCTTTTGCCCCCGGTCCAAGGTGATTTCAAGCACCTTGAGGTCCCTTCCGCCGATCCTCACGTCCTCCAGGCGGGCGGGCTCATCACGCATCCACTCCCGGACCTGCGACACCCGAAGAGCGGGGTTCTTGAACCGAACCGCGCCTCTCCACTCGGCCTCACCGTGATTGGCGAGCGTGAGGATGAGCTTATCTTGCTCCTCGGTCAGGTTCATCGCGTAGTGGACGGGCGGGCCTTGGATCACAACGGGCGTGAAGGATGCCAGGTAGCTTCCGAGGACCTCCTTCACCCCGACCAAGATATCGCACATCGTTGGCACCTGGTTCGTGCACTCGACGCGACAATGCACGCAGACCTCGTCCTCGATCTCCCCGAGCGTCCTTCCCTCGATGATCATCTTCTTGATGCGGCTATTGTACGGGCCGTTCCAGTTGCGTTCCTCAAAGAAGTCCGTGCGGTCTCGGAACTTGCGCCCCCGCGAGTGGTCGGCCACCTTCTGCGACGCGAGCCCCGTCTTCTTTTCAAGCTCCCCCCGCATGTCGCTCATCCAATGCTCCACCGCGATCACCACCACCCGCCCGCGGCCGAAGGGATTCACCGTCACGATCGGGTCCCCCTTCCCGGACGATAGAAGGACCTCCGCGCCCCGCGGCTCGAGCTCACGGTACGTGAACCACTCCTCTTCGAAGGTCTTGTGCTCCGTCGCGGTTGCCAGGTCCTTCCGGCATGTCTTGCCGACGCTCACCCCGTAGAAGTCCGGGTCGTCGTCCGCGATATTCTCACACGCCAGGACGAGGTCGGCGCCGCGCCTCACGCACTCGACGAGTTTTCTCTTGAGCGTTCCGGAAGCGGCGCACCCGCCGAGGAGCACGATCGCGCCATATCGCTTCAGGACCTTAGCGTCCGCGTTCGACAGGAGCACGTCAAAGACGTCCCCGAAAGGCGTCGGGACGAAGGTGCCCGTCCCATCCCGGTGGTAAGCCCCTTCCTCATACCCCGGAAAGACCCATCGGAAGAAGTTGTCGATCTGGTGGTCCGATTTCTCATAGGGAAGTGCGTTCCACGCAAGCCTCTTCTCGCCCAGGTACTGGTAGCCGTGCTTGGGGGCGAGCCACCCGTTGTGGAAGTCCAAGACCAAGGCCACCGGGTTATACTGCGCCCCGCGCCCGGGATGCTCACGGCACCAGCGCCAGCCCTCCACTTGGAGTTTCCCCAACGCGCTCAGGCCGGGAGGCTCGTCGACTTTCCCGTCGACGTAGTCGCCCTCGGGTTCCGAGAAATACCCAGCCTCGATCCCGAACAAGCTCACCCCATACATGTAAGCTAGATACCACATGCGTCTTGCGAGGTGCGTTGGCGTCCCCTTTTCCGGGCCGATCTCGGTCGTCCCCGTGTGCGTCTGTCCCGGCTTGGCGGGATACGAGAAGCCCCACTGGCTCCAAATTGAAGGCAGGGCCCACGTGAGGAGGCCGTACTGCCTTGACGCGCCGCGCAGAAACGCGAACGCCACCTGGTGATTGAGGAGGATGAGCGCCAGCTCCATCCCCACGATCCGCGTTCCCTCCAGCTCGCAGTGGTAGTGCGCGTAGTTGGTGTGCCCGATCGGGATGAGATGCCCGTGCATCCCTTCCTCGAAGGGCTTCACCCAGCGACGGAACTCCCGGTATGCCGCCCGTCGGGTCCCGAACGTGTGCGCGAGCAGATGCTTCTCGAAATTCGCTTCGCGCTCCGCAAACGCCTGAAACTGCTCGGTGTAATAGTCGTAGTCGGATTCTCCCCGTCGCCTCCGTCGGGCTCTCTTGGCAAAGTTGCCGAGGAATCTCCCGTCCTGCTCCCCCACCTCATACCCCAAGAACAGCCCTCTTGTGTTCTCCAGGAGCCACCGATGGGTCGCCGGCGGGACCGCAGGCTCGGGGAGATCCGACTTGGCGGCGTCGCGATGGTACGGCACGAATCCCCAGATGGAAAAGACCGGGATCCCTCTGCCGACGAACTCCCCCACGCTCCGCGGGACCACCTCGTTCTTCACATCCCCGTCCCCCATGTCCGCTATCCGGCTCCCGACGGAAATGATTTCGGCGTGGGGCTTCACGGCGTCCCCCAGCTTCGCGTGATCGAAGTAGAGAGCGACCGCCCTTGGCTTCCTCGGGTCGGCGTTCAACTGCACCACCGCCCGGAAGTCGGCGCCCAGCTCCTCCCGCGTGATCGGGTTTGTCTTCTTCGACCACTTCGCCGGATCGACCGCCTCGCGACAGACCTTCTCCAGTCTCGCTTCCAGCTTGGACATTGTCGTGCTCCCTCATTACATCGTTGCCCTATTCGGGCGCTATCGAGATCTCCATTCTCTCCCGCGGCGCCTGCAAGCGGAACGACAAGTCGCCGGTCTGCGAAGACGCGACGCGCTCTCCCGAGACCGAGACACGGTACCGGCGGCTCGGCTTCACGCACGCGATCACCCCGATCTCCGCCCGCGCGTGGGGCGCGGACAGTTCCGCAGTGAGGCGAGGGGCCTCGGGGTCATATCGGCGCCGGTGAAGGATCGTATCGTATCCAACTGTGAGGCGGCCTTCCTCGTGGTAAGCGGCGTTCCATGCGCAAAGCGGTCCGTTGAGGCTGGCGAACTCGCAGGGCTTCCCTTCTCCGTCGCTCGCCCTGTAGAACTCGCACAGTCGCAGGTCTTTTTCGTGCCCCCTGAGCGCCTTCTCGAGGTTCGCGAACGCCACTTTCCTTGCCAGCGCAAGGTCGACGTCGATAAGCGCCTTCCACAGAAACCACTGGTGCGGATGCCAGATGGAGCCGTTCCAGTAGCCGTCCGCCTCGTAGTACGAAGCCGACCGATCCACATTGGTAAGTCCGAAGGGCGTCCACAGGTGCTGTTCGCTGGCGAGATTCTGGAGCATCCTTGCGATCCTATCGTGCGGGCAGAGGCAGGTGATAAGAGGCATCACGCCGTCAAACCCCATGTTGAAGTTCTGTCCCGTCCGATCCACGACCTTCCGGTACTCTCTGCCCTTCGTCCAAGCGTAGTACCCGCTCTCCTCGTCCCACATCCGCTCCTGAAGGACTTTATTGAATCTCGCGATGTCCCGCTCGTACCTCGGGATGTCCCCCGTCTCACCCAGCAACTCCGCGGCATTTCTCAGCGTGAGCGCATATCGGATCGCGTGGGCCGTCTGTCCCGACATCGCGACGTCATCCGAATACCACTCTTCGCCCCTCGTTGTCTTTTCCCTGTCCCCGTATAGATATGCGTTCCTCGCCCACGGATGGATCTCGATGTCGTGATCGCCGAAGGCACACGTCTGGGCGTTGGCCGGATAGTCGTCCGCCCCTATCGGGCAGTACGACTGCCTGTGCCCGCCTATCGCGTCGAGGCCCAAGGGATCGAAGACGGCGCCCTCTCCACGCTGCGTTAGCCACAAATACGTCTTGCGCATTTTCGGGTAGAAATGCGCGAGCACCGCAACGTCCGCAGTCTGCTGGAAGACCTCCCAGATCGCGTAGATATTCGAGAAAACGGCGGTCCCGTAAAGGATCGCAGGCGGATCCTCATCGGTCGCTGGCAGAAACAGGTTCGCCATCTCGAGGGCTAGTTTCGGCGAGTACGGAGCCATCCCGATCGCCTGGAAACCCGTGTCCCACAAGTACGGCTGGTTGTTCAGAGGGAAATGTCCCGCAGTCTTTGTCGCTTTTCCCGTAAGCGCGCCCGTGTACGTGCTGCACATGATGGCATTGGAGACATAATGCTCCATCATCGGACCGTACTTTTCGCCCGGAGCGCGATACGCCTTCCTCGCGAACAGCTCCCTCCTCGGACGCACATGTCTTTCCGGGTCCTTCAGGATCTCTTCCGCCCGACGAAGTGCGTCCTCCTTGTTCTCGTCCCGCACCGCCACGCACCAGCATTCCTCCTCCCGACCCGGTCGGACCCACAGGTCGGCGTGACTCAGGTTCGCCCATCGGGCATCGCTCGCGCTCACCACTCCGATGTCCTCCCCCTGTCCGGGCATGATCGACTTTTCGCCGATCGTCTCCGCGCAAGCGTATGTCCCGTGACACCACCAGTAGGGACCCACCGCGCTAAAGCCTTCCGCGACGTCGGATACCTCAAAGACCCGAAGGCTGACCCTCCCGCCCTTCCCTGCAAGCGCAAAGTACTTCCCTCCGCGCAGGTTGTCATTGCGCAGGACGAGCGCCCCCTTTTCAATGTGGCGCTCCACGAACACCCCTTCGCCCCCCCCTTCCACGAGGCGCCACGGGGCCTCCTTTTCCCAGTCGCGTCGCCTTGCGCTGATGAGCATCCCGTTGATCACAACGTGCGCTGGACGCCTCTCCCGCCAGTCGGCCCGCGGGGCGATTTTCACCTCATGCACCCCGGCAGCGAGTCCCCCGACACGCCATTCACACACCCGCCAGTCTTCCAGGCGATCTCCCGTGGCAAAGCGCCCGTCCACGGGGAGCCCAACCTCGCACGCCCGATCATCCACGCTCAGGATCAGGGGCTGGTCCTCATCGCCACACGGGATCATGTATCGCAACGCAAGCCACGCCTCCGCCATTTCCTCGGCAAGCTCCACGCGATAGGCGACTTGCCGGTCCTTGTATGACAGGAAGAGCGCTTGTCCGTCCACCGCGCCGTTGTAGCGGCGCACACCGGGCCGAAGCCCGTATGTCGGCGCGATGAACTGCGCGTCCCGAGCCACGTACTCCCGCCCCCCAACCCAGACCTCCCCCGCGGCGAACGCCCCTGCTACTCTCGCCCGTATCGGCGCCTGTCCCGCGCAGAAATCGAAGATGTACCTCTGAGACACCCCCGCCGTCCTCTTGAAAAACCTCGCGCTAGCGACCAAGACGTCATCGGAGACCGGGACATACTCGATGATCCCCCCTCCGTCCTCCGGCCGGGATGTCTCTCCCGCCATCGTCGCCTGGAGCAGCCGCCACTGCCACAGTGTCAGCGCCTCGTCCGTCCTCCACTGCCTGAGGTACCCGTCCTCCTCGTATCGAGGCCCCGCAACGATGAGGGGATAGCCGATCGTCCGCACCGCGAAGGGAAACTCCATGACGATCGAGCGGTCGGGGTCGGCGATCAGGGCGCCACCCACGTACCGGCCGGACCACACCCCCCAGTCGGGGAGATCCAGTTCCCGTCCTCTCTTCACCTGCCCCAAGTCGACCTTTCTTTCCAACGCCACCAAGTCTCCACAATGATGAAGAGCGCCCTTCTCCGGCTGACTTCTCGTCCGGTCCCAGCTTAGAGTCCCTGCCTCCGGTGTCTCTGCGCCGTTTACTCCGCCTTCTTTTCCGCCCGCAGGATCTTCACTTCCACGTCGTCGAACCAGATCTCGGTCCCCTCCCGCGAGATGAGGGACACGCTCACCCGCTGGACGCGCACGCCGGGAACGGCCTTCGACGTGTCGGCGGTCACCATGTACGTTCCTGTGTGCTGCGTCCACTCGGGCGTTGTCCTCTTGACGATCACCTGGGGATTCCCCACGTCGTAGAGGGGCACCACCTTGCCCTCCGCGTTCTCCCCGTAGCAGTTGAGCTGTACGAGGAAGAGATCCTCCACGTCCTTGGGTCCACGCGCCCACACCGAGACCACCACCTGGTCGCCGGGCGCAACGCGCATCTGCGCCCACTTGTAGTCGTAGTAGTAGATCATTCCCGAGAAGAGCCGCAGGCAGTTCGTTCCCGAATGCGCCTGCTTCTCGTCGCTCACGGTCTCGAGTTTCCACTTGTGCTCGAAGAACGTCGAGGGTTGCCAGCCAGCGGGTTTCACGAACGTCTCGGGGAGTTCGATCCCATCCTTCACCCACTTTCGGTACTGTTCCTCGTACTTCGTGAACGTCTCCGTTTTCTCGAAACCGCCGTTCAGGTCCATCACCTCACCTTGAGCCTCTTTCGGTTCCTCCGCGAGGAGGAGCCCCATCGCCGACACCGTCCACGCACACGCCAGCACTGCCACTGTCTTCAGAACATTCTTCATCTCCCTGCTCCTTTCCAATTCCGTCTTCTATTCGACGAGCTTCAGCTTCCCGAACACCGTCGCGTCCCGGAATGCGTCCGCCGTCCCCGCCCAGTTCATCTGTGTCTTGCGAGGCGCAGCGGTGTCGGTGTCGTCGATCGCGATGTCGAATCCGACGACGCGCCCCGACGAGAGTCCCTCCGGGAGGACGGCTCGCACGGGGATCACCCCTTCCACGAAATAGCCGTTGTTCGTCACTCTGGAGGCCGCCCGGGCGTCGCTCACGACACTGCGCTTCGTCGGGGGCGTAACGGTCGCCTCCGGGTGCTCCTTCGTCGCAGGAGTCACGCCGATCTGCCCCACTTGCTCGTCGTACTGCGGCGCCGATTGCAGTTCCCTCTTGCGCACGTCCGCGAAGATCTCCACGGAATCGCCCTCATAGGCCTGGGGCTTGCCCCGGAACGGATTCTCCACCACCACGTCGTCCTTTACAAGCGCCGCCCAATAGATTCCATCCTCATCCCAGGCGAGCCAAAGATTCGCGGAAAGGTCCTCGTCGCTTTTCCAGCCCCCCTGGAGCGCGGCCGGCATCCCGGGCTCGGGCTTTCCGATCACCACTTGCGCCGGTCCCTTGATCGGGAACGACTCCCGTCCGGCCCAGTCTTCCATCTTTCCGTCGATCACGATCCCTTTCGCGCGTCGAACCTCCACGATCACCCGCTCCTCCAGCTTTGCGCTTGGTGTCGGCCCGGTCTCTTCCTTTTTTATCCAGAAGCGCGACCAGTCGACGAGCTGCTGGGGCTTGTCGGTCCGCCTGGCCCCTCGCAGGATTGATACGAGTTCTTCCTTGCTCACTCCGGTCCCGCGAATGTAAGTGAGGTCCGGGGATAGAGGCGCAGTCACCTGTCCTTGTGCCGCCTTCACGCCGTGAAGCGGGTTGCTCATGATGTCCAGGAACTCGAGCTTTTCCGGGGGAGAGGAGAGGACGAGCTCGCCGTCGGGCACGCCATCTTGGATGAGCAGCCTCCAGTAGGCCGCCGTGGGGGCGCCGTCGCGTTCGAAGACGTAGCAGCGGGTATCGGGACCAAAGTCGACGTCCGCAACGAAGGTCGAACGGTCGAGCAGGAGGGCGACGGTCGCCCACGCAGCATAGTGGGCCTTCGGGCTGTCGTCGTATTCGTAGAGGACGCCGGCGTTGCCGTCGACGTCCCATCCGCTGCAGGCGTTGAAATGGTAGAAGAATTTCTCGCAGCCGTGCGCGAGGTCCACAACGAGCTTCTGGGCGAGGGCGTTGGCGCCATAGCGGGGGGTCATCTGATGCTGAAGGAGGGCGATATTCGGGTCGGCGCCGGAGTCGGAGAAGCGGTTCCAGAAACCGTCGACCCCGTCGACGCGGTCGGAGTAGAAGGGGGCGACGACGAAGCTTGTCTCGCTGTCCCAGATGGGGAGGACTTTGCCGCGCTTTCTCATTTCAGCGCGCAGGTAGTCCAGCCGTTCGCTCAGGGGCCACCAGTTCTCCTCCGGGCGGGTCGGGAAATAGCCGTGGACGCTGACGACGTCCATGCTGTCGAGGCCGGCCTTGTCAAGGACGCCCTCGAAGTGTCCCTTGTAGCCGCGCTTCGGGTAGCGCGGGTCGGGGTGACTTTCCACCATCCGAGGGTTGCCCACATGAGAGAATCCCCCCATTCCCACGATCTTCGCCTCGGGGTCTGCGCCGCGGGCAGCGGCGGAGGCGCGTTTCAAGAGCTCGCTGTAGGTGTCGACGTACCAATGCGGCTCATTCCAGATCTCCCAGTATTTGATCCGGCCCTTGAAGTGATCGACGGTGCGGAACACGTATTCCTCCCACTCCTCCCAGTGTCCGCTCACCCCGCCGATGTTCATGTACGAGTCGCTCACCCACGACGGCACCCCCATGAGGCCGCCGAGGACCATAAAGTCCGCGTGGGCCGGATTCGCGAGGGCCTCGTCGGCCCATCGCCAAGTTCCCTTTTCCGGCTCGACGGCCGGCCAGCTTACGCCGTCGTTCCACTGGGAGAATCGGATCCACTTCACGCCCAGCTTTTTCATGCGCTCGTATTCATTACCCCACCACGCGCCGTCCGCCGCCCGCCCGACCCCGGTGTGAATCCCATACTGCGCCCTCTCATCAAACGGGCGTTTTCTGGGCTCGGGGGACACGGCGCAGAACGCCTGCTGCATGGACTTGGACAGGCTTGCGCCGTCCCTAATGGTGAGGGTCAGGAGGCACAAGCCACGGACAGGGGGAAGAAAAGAGAGATCATCCTCGATGTTATTCCGGCCTTCGGTCTTGACTTCCTTCTCGACCGTTCCCACTTCGCGATGGAAGAAGTCCGCGACCACGTAGGCAAGGCGCAGCGTTCTGGGGGTCAGGTCTTGGGTCCAGATCAAGCCCTTGCCGCGGATCTCCCGATCGGCATAGTAGCAGAAGTCGTTCGTTTCGGACCGCACGAGCGCGATCCCGCACGTGGTCGGCGCTTCGGGACGGTACTCGGAGAGCCCTCCCTGCTCGAGCTGGAGGGCATCGACCCAGACGGCCGTTCCCGCATCGCGACCTTCGGCGTCCCGGCTTTCCATCGTGACTCGGAACGCGCTCTTCGGCTGCATCGCGAGCCTCTTCATCGCGCCATAGCTCATCACCATGAGGCGCACCTCCCCGTCACGGTCCCTCGTCGTCATTACCGCAAGGGGGTCGGGGTCCGGGTCAGCCGCCGTCAGAAAACTGAAATGGTACCGCTTCCATTCCGTCGTGACGGGAAGCTCCAGCCGCGCTTCGGATGCGTTGGGATTCCAAGGATAGGTCATGTCCTCGAGGACCTCCTGACAGCCGCTTCTCACGGCGAGGATGAGCTTCGCCCCCTCGCGCTCCGCCCGGGCGTAGAGGGACATCGCGTAGAGCGCGTCGGGCGCAAAGGGGTAGTTGATCGTTTGGAACCGGTAGGCCCTTGCGGCGTACGATCCGTGCCAGGCCTCCTTTGCAGTCACCCCCTTGAACTCGGACTCCTTCGCCCCGCGGCGGTAGTGCGACGTCACCTGGAGCCCCGCGTACGGCCCCAGTTCGAAGCTGCTGTTGGCGAGCAGATTCGCCGAAGCCTTCGGCGCCTTGGCGGCCTCCTCGTCTGAAACGAGCTTCCACGTCGTGTTGATGAAACAGCCCCGGTATTCCTCGCGCGCGAGAAGCCTTACGCTCGGCGATCCGATCCAAGCCGCGTCCCCCGGGGCTTGCGCCTCGAAGGCGAGACTCACCTCCCCCACTGCGAAGAGGGCCTCGATGGGCACGTTCGCGGTAACCCACCTTGCGCTAGCCAGCGCGCGAGAGCGCAACCGTCTCTGGACGTCCGCATAGATCCTTGCCTTTCCCTGCGTCCTCCCACGCCAGGAAATGAGCAAGTATCTCTTCCCGCTCGCCGGCTGCCCGGCAAGCTCCGCCGGAAGCACCACCCGGACCCTTCCCTTGCCGTTCTTGCTCACGACGGAGAGGCACCTCCCGCCGCCGTCGGCGTCCTCCTTCACCGCGATCTCGACGATGGGCTTTACGCCGTCGTCCCCCGCCTCGAAGACGTACTGGAAGCCCTCTGGGAGGCCGTACTCATCGAGGGTCTCGAAGGAAGCATTTCGCAGCAGGTTCGTTTGCTGGGAGGCGGCGGTCAACTCGTCAGCCGCCAGCGCGACGGCACACTTCGTCAAGACGAGCGCTAGGGCGATCCCACCGACAAGCGAGAAACCATTCGTCAGACGCAGTCTCATCAGAACACTCCTCGATTTTGCAGACACTGTCATCTCTTGTCCGGCGGGGATACACAGTCTCCCGGCCCCCCACGCGGTCTTGTATGCTTGGGATGGGAGGCCAAGATTCGGGGGCCAAAGGTTGGCCCCCGATCTGGAGTTGCTGTCCTGTATCGTCAATCCTGCGCGTAGAGCGCGTCAAAATACGGCTGGAAAATCTCCCTCCCCCAGAACACCGGCGCAAGCACCCGTCCGCTCCGCCGGATCTTCTCCTTCACCACCGTCCTGTAGAGCGAGAGCCCCGCGTCGCTATAC
>JAZDKG010000138.1:0-10609 GCA_043803205.1 Planctomycetota bacterium | reverse complement strand
TGCTGCTTTCCTCCTCGTCCCAATATCGCTCTTTTTATAGGCCTCCTCGTCGCGCCTTGCATCCGCCGCCGCCCCGCTCGCAACGCGACTCGCACCTGGCTCTGCTAGAGCCCCTTAGAGGGAGATCACCTTGCCCGTCTCGGCGGATTCCTCCGCCGCGAGGATGGTCCGGACGGCGAGGCGGGATTCTTCGGGGGTAATGACGTCGGGGGTCTTGCCCCTGGCGAGGCAGTCGACGAAGTAGGAGAGCTCGAGGCGGAGGACGCCGACGCGATGAGAGAAGAGGTTGGGCCAGTAGACGGTATCGGGCTTGTGGAGGCCCTTGGCATCATTGATGGTGAGGCCGGGGTTGGAGCAATCGACGTAGAGGGCGCCCTCGGTGCCGACGATCTCCATGCGGGCGTCGATGGTGTAAGGGGTGGTCGCGGGGAGGGCCCAGATGGTTTCGATGACGCCGACGGCGCCGCCCGCGAAGCGATAGACGGCCCAAGCGATGTCGGGGAACTTGAAGTTGCGGACGCGGACGGTCTGGGCGTAGACGGTCCGGACGGAGTCGCGCGTGAACCAGAGCATGAGGTCGGTGTCGTGGATGCCGTCGCCGAGGAGGGGCGATATCTTGTCGAGGACCTCGGCGCCGATCGGCGCGGGGAGGTTGCGGGTGGCGTGCATGGAGACGATCCGACCGATGCGGCCCTCGTCGATGGCGGACTTGGCGAGGGCGAAGCGGGGGTCGAAGCGGCAGATGTGGCCGACCATGAAGGCGCATGGAGCGGACTTGGCGGCGGCGAGAATCCAATCGCAGTCGGCCAGCGTCCCGGCCATCGGCTTTTCGAGGAAGACGTGCTTGCCGGCAGCAAGCGCGGCGACGGCGATCTCGCGATGGTCGTTGACGTGCGTGACGATGCTGACGGCGTCGATCGCGGGATCGGCGAGGAGGTCGGCGTAGTTCGTGAAGGTCTTGGGGACGCGGAAGCGGCCGGCGATTTCCTTAAGGCGGTCGGGGCGGCGGGTGCAGACGGCGGCGAGCTCGACGCCCAGCATGTCGGAGAGGACCTCGACGTGCTTTTCGCCGAAGAAGCCGAGGCCGATGACGGCATAACGAACCGGTTTCATGGCAAGGGCTCTCCCAAACGGGTCAGCCGAAGTAGCGCACGGGAGTACGGGTTCGGCCGAGGCGTCTAAAATCCACGGCCTCGTCCACGATGCGGAAGACGTCGTATTCAGGGCGGTAGCCGAGGACGGAGCGAGCCTTCGAGATATCGATGGAGAAGTCGTGGAAGCCGTCGAGGGTGAAGTCGACGACGGGGAGTTTGAGTCTCTGTGCGATGTAGGCGCTCAGGACGTCGTAGCTCGCGGGGGCGGGGGCGGCGATGTTGAAGGTCTCGCCTCTAGCGCGCGGGTTTCCGAGGGCGAGGAGGAAGGACTGGACGACATCGCGCGCGCCGACGACGTGGCGCTTGTAGGGCGCGCCTCCGGGGTGGCGCAGGCAGCCGACGGCGTCGCGCTTCTTCCGGAAGAAGGACTTCTGTTTCGCCGTGCGGGCGAGGTCCTTCCAGGGGGGGCCGCCGAAGTTGGGCTCGGCGAGGGTCATGTAGGCGAGGATGTCGTCCTCGTCCTGGATCCAGGAGAAGCGCAGGATCGTCACGGGCAGGCTGTGCTGGATGACGTATTGATTGCAGAGGGTTTCCTCGAGGACCTTGGAGAGGGCGTAGACGCCGGGGTAGGCGGCGAGGGGGGCGGTCTCGTTGAGGGGGACGGGATGGGGGTAGAAGAAGATGCCGAGGGCGGCGTCGCCGCCGGCGAGCAGGAACTGTTTCACGCGAGACGAGCGGCGGCACTCCTCGAGGAGGTTGAAGGTGCCGCGGACGCTCACATCGATGAAGCCCTGCTCGTCCTCCTTGGAGGTGGCGAGGTGGCAGACGGCGTCGATTCCACGGAGAGCGCGTCGGACGAAGGCGCGGTCGCTCACGGAGCCCTTGAGGACGGTGGCGCCTTTGAAGGGGAGCGGGGAGCGGAAGCGGACGGCGGTGACGTCGTATCCGCGCGCCAGGAGCGCGGGCACGAGGTTTCGGCCGATCTTGCCGCCGGCGCCGGTGACGAGGACGTTGCGGATGCGCATGCCTTACCCTCACCACTTGAGGAGGATCTTGACGGCCTTCTTGTTGTAGAGCTTCTCGACGGCCTTGTCGTAGTCGTTGAAGGACATGACGCCCGAGATGAAGGGGCGAGTGTTGATCTTACGCTCTTCGAGGAGGCGGACGACGGCGCGCAGGTCGTCGATGGTCTGGACCTTGGAGTTCTTGATGACCATCTCCTTGCGGAACCACTTGGACTGGTCGACGAGGAAGGACTGGTTGGTGAAGCCGAAGATGACGACCTCGCGGCGGGTGATCTCGAAGGAGTTGAGGATGGACTGTGGGACGCCCGTGGCGTCGATGACGAGGTCAGCGCCTTCGCCCACAAGGACGGCGAGGGCTTTGGGGTCGGAGGGGTCGACGACGCGCTCGAGGCCCAGGGAGCGGGCGACGGCGGCGCGGTCGGAGGAAGGCTCGACGCCGATTAGGTCCTTCGGGGGAGCAAGGCTCATGAGATGGAGGATCGCGAGACCCGCGGGGCCGAGGCCGCAGAGGGCGACGGTCTTTCCGGCGAGGGGGCCGGCGATGGCGAGGCAATGGTGAGCGCAGCCGAAAAGCTCGATGGGGGCGGCCTCTTCGGGAGGGACGTGTTTGGCGACGGGGACGACGAGGTCGGCCTTTCTCGTGACCCGCTCGCGGTAGAGCATGGGGCCGCCTTCGAGCATCATGACGACGCGATCGCCTTTGACGAGGGAAGAGACATCGGTTCCGACGGCCGCGACGACGCCGACGCCCTCATGGCCGTAGACGCCCGGGTCGCAGGGGTACTTGATGAGGTCGCCATAGAGGCCGTAGAAGATCTTGTAGTCGTTCTGATTGCACATGGCGGCGTATTCAAGCTGGACGACGACCTCGTCGGGCCCGGGGCGGGGCTCGTCGAGCTCGACGATGCGGAACTCACGGGGCTTGGTGATCTGGAGGGCTTTCATCCTAGCGGGCCTCCGGCAGAAAGGGATGGGTTCACGCGGAGAGAAAGCTTACGCAGAGGCCCCGGGGATTTCAACTGTTCACGGCTGGACAACCAACCTTGTCCGGGAGGCGCGGGCGACGTACCATTAGCAGCCGGTTCGAGGATGAAAGCTTCTCGCGCAGTCAGCCACCTCCATCCGCAGGATGAGGATCGCGTTATCCGCCGGCGTTGCCAAGGAGCAAGGAATGTTTCCCAGGATTCTCATGGGCCTTTTTGCGGCGGCCACGCTTGCGGCTTCAAGGGCGGCGGCGGGAGGCGAGCTTATCTGGCAACTGGGTGCGCGCGACGGGAGCCGGAACGAGTTTCTCGCCACGGGGTACTTCGAGCCGGCGAAGCTCCTGTGGGTGCCGCTCCACCCGCCCGAGGCGAGCGCCGACCGCACGACGTTCACGGTCAAGCTCGACAGGCTCGGGGAGTTCCCGAAGCCTCGGTTTCCGATCGGGCTGCGAAGCGCGGCGCTGATCCAGACCGCGATCAGCAACGGCGCGGCGAAGGCGATCGTGGAATGGGACGATCCGACGGGGGGACCGGAGGAGCTGGAGCTTTGGTTCGCGTATGCGGATCCGAACGCGCGGGGCTTGAGGATCGTGCTCCCGCACGGGCGCGTGAGGTACCTGGATCACGCGTTCGCAGACGACGTGTGGACGGACGGGCCGCTGCACTGGAAGCTCCCGTTCAACGCGGACGCCGGGGCCAACCGGATCGTCTTCGAGTTGATCGGGGAACGATCCGAAGGATACGATTTCGACATGTTGGCAGTGCACAGGGCAGACACGCCGGCGCTCGAGGAACCGCCCACGCCGATCGTGCAGCTCGATCCGGTGGGCGACGAGCTAGCGGGGATCTATGCGCCGGGCGGACCGATCCGGGTCAAGATGCACGCGGAGAATCTACCACCCGAAACGGAGAGGGAGTTCTCCTGGGAGATGAAGGACTTCTTCGGCAAGGTCGTGGGGAGCGGGGCGCTCGCGACGCGGTCCACGGCCGGGGGCGAGGCGGCGGGCGAGATTGAATGCCGCACGGAGGAGAAGGGGTTTTTCACGGTGCATGTCACGCTAGTGGAAGGCGCGGAAGCCGCGCGGGAGAAGCCCAAGGCGATCCTGCCGGTGGCCGTGTTTGCGCCGTATGAGGACGCGGGGGCGGCCAAGGAGGCGCACTTCGGGACGGATCTCCTGCACCCCGGTGCGCTGGAGGATACGGAGTTCCTGTCGCGGTGCGTACGTCTGGAGCGGATGATCGGGTCACGCTGGGCGCGGTTCATGCCCTTCGCCCTGGGACGCATAGAACCCGAGGAAGGGAAATGGGACTGGGAGCTCACGGACCGCAATCTCGAGGCGTTCGTGGAGGGAGGACAGGACATTGTGGGCGGGATGTGGATCGGGGCCTACTCATGGGCGCCGCCCGCGCAGTGGGCCATGGACCCCGCAAAGCGTGAGTCGAACGGGGCGCGGTGGATCCCGCGGATGGACGTGTGGGAGCGTTTCATGGAGGCGCTGGTGGATCGATACAAGGACCGCATCCACGCGTGGGAGATGCTGAACGAGCCATACGCGAACCTCTTAGGGGACGGGGAGGCGTACGGGGAGATGATGAAGATCGCGGCGCGGGTGATCCGCGAGCGGGCGCCCGGCGCGAAGATCGTGTGCGGGTGCCTCATGGGGCGAACGGGGCCGGGCGAGCGCAAGTTCGAGGACGACTGGTTCCGGGTCGCGGGCCCGGATTCATTCGACGTCGTAGGGGTGCATTACGCGAGCCGGAAGCGGTGGGCGGAGTACGAGGCGTCGATGCGCGCATGGGGGGTTCACAAGCCCGTGTGGGACACGGAGGGGCACGTCAGCGGGTTCGGCGACCCGTACAGCGAGGCCGAGGAGCTGGTGCGGTACTACGTCGTCAAGCTCGCGCTGGGTGTGGAGCGGATGAGCTACCACTCGTGGCTGTGGCTCATGACGTGGCCGACGCGGCCTTTCGCGGTGTCGCCGATCATGGCGGCGCACCGGACCTTGGCGCACCATCTCAATTTCGCGCGGTACCTTGCACCGGTGAGCGCGGCGCGGGACGTGGAGTGCCACGCGTTCGCGTGCGCAGAAGGCGACGGGCTGCTTGTGCTGTGGAACCGCACGTGCGCGAACACCCAAGAGCGGGACGCGGCGGGGAACGTGTCGGGAGGCGGGAGCGGCACGGTGCGTCCGTTCGCGCGGCGGGTGACGCTCGCCGTGGGACAGGACGCCGTGCGGCGCGTGGACATCATGGACAACGAGACGACGCTCGCGCCTCTCGACGGCCTCGTGGACCTGGATGTAACGGCGACGCCGATCTTCCTTCGGGGAATATCGATCGAGGCTGTGCGGCGCTTAGCGGCGATCGAGATCGAGCCTCTTCACGCGGCGAGAAAGCCGGGTCAATGGATCGAGTGCGCGGCGGTGGTGCGGAACCTCTCCAAGGAAGCGCTCGAAGGGAAGCTGCGGATTGAGCTGCCGACGGGATGGGCAGGCGCGCCAGCGGAGGCGGCGGTGTCGGTGCCGGCGGGCGGAGAGGCACGCATGCCCTGGCGGATGCGGCCGGGGACGGAGGCGGCTCTGGGAGCGACGACGATCCCGGTGACGCTTTCGGCGCCCGGGTCGGCGCTCGACGGCGCTACGGGACGGGTGGCGGTGAGCGTGGCGAAGGCGGGGGCGCTCGAGAACCTGGTGGGCGCCGACGCGCGGGACCTTGCGGCGCCGGAGGTGGGGGTCATCGGCGGAGAGTTCTACTACGTGGGCGCGGCGGGCTCAGGCAAGGGGCCAGCGAACCTCGATGCGACGTTCTTGGACAAGGGCGGCGCGGAGATCTCGACCAGCCGGGTGGACGCCTCGCGCGAGGGCGAAGCGTTCTCGTCCGTAGGCGGGATCATCGCGGCACCCGCGGACGCGACGACCTTGGTGGCGCGCCTCACAGGAGCGGAACCTCTCGCCGTGACGCAGTGGCGCGTTCAACTGATCGAGGACGTGGGCCTCAATCCCAACCGCCTCCAGTATTGGGCGCAGTGCGCGCGAAGGGGGGCCGGCGAGTCGGGCGGCGATACGATCCTCCTTGACCGCATCGAGCAGGTGCGACGCCCGAACGAGAGCGGGGCGCTGTGGGATCCGAAGCCCTATGGGTGGGGCGGGCCGGCGGACCTGAGCGCGTCGGCGACTACGTCATACGACTCGAAGCGATTCCACGTGCGCGCGGCCGTCCGGGATGACAGCGTTCAATGCGTCAGCGCGTTATTGGAGCCGAGAATGCTGTACTGGTGGTACTTCCCGACGGACGCGATTCAGGTCGTGCTGGAGCCTCCCGCGGGCAAGGAGGGGCAGTTCCATTACATCTTCACGGTCGCCGGGTCGCGCGTGTGGCGCAGCGTGGTCGAGCCCGACGGCGCACTGCACAGGGAAGCGATACCCGAGGGATGGGTGAGCGCTTCGGGGACGCCGACGCTCATCACGGGAGAGGAAGTGACGGATCGCGTGACGCTGACGCTCGTGGAAAAACAGGACGGGGTGGTGTATGACCTCGCGATCCCGTGGGCGCTCATGGACGACTTCGAGCCCAAGGCGGGGGATCGGGCGGGCTTCTTCGTGAGGGTGCACGACTGCGATTTGGTGAACGGGACGCCGCTGCGGCGCGGATGGATCGAATGGCCGGACCGACAATATCCCGACCTGTACGATCCCAGCGGGTTCGGAACGCTGGAGTTTGCAGACTAGCCCGGACGCTTGCGCGGGACGCCCAAGCCGTGCGACGGTCCGTCAGTCCTGGGCGAGGATGCGGGAGGGTTTCCAGATTCCGCCGGCGGCCTTCGTATTGTTGACGCGCACCACGAGCTGGTTGGATTCTCCGGGTTTGTAGCGTCCGGTGATCTCGACGGGGGCGGGCTGGTCCCACATGGCGGTGCCGACGGCGAGGTTGTCGGCGATTCGTTCGCCGTTGATCCAGAGGGTGTAGTTCTCATCGACGGCGCCGAAGATGAGCCAAACCTTCTTCCCGGGCGCCGGGGGAATCACGACATCGAGGGCGTACCATCCGTCACCCTCGTAGGGGGCGGTGTCGAGGGCGTAATCCCAGAACTTGAAGGTCGAGATAGGCTTCCAGCCTTCGCGCGTGTACGACGGGGCGAACCACTTCTCCTCTTCCCCCTTGCGCCCGGGGTCCGTGCGGAAGAGCCACATCTCAGGCAGCTCAACGAGGGTGCGGCCCGTCGGCAGGAGCGCCGCCTCCTCCTTCTCCGCGACCACCTTCTTGTCAACCTGAGCGCGGTAGTCCTCGACACTGGACACCTTGATCGTGTTAACGTCCGTCCACTTGAGGAACGCGAAGAACTCGTCCCTGGTTTTCTTCCAGAGCGGATCTTCCCCGGGCAACTGGTCGAGGATCTTGACCTGGAGGGGGAGGCGGACGACCTTCACACGGCGAACGCGTTCCCATTGGCCTGCGGCGGCGTTCTCGGCGGAGTCGAACAAGTCCGAGAGGCTTCGCAAGGCCTCTTCCTTGAGATCCAAGAACTCGGGGTTCTGCATGGCGGCATGGAAGCCCGGGAAGGGCATCATCCGGTTCGCGTTCGTTGCCGCGTAGGAGCGTTCGTCGTTGACGGCGGAGACGTATTGCCGGACGGCCGGCGCGGCGGCGCCGTAGTAGGCGTTCGTGAACTCCTCTATGAGGGCGGGCACGTCGCATTCCGGGTTCCAGAGGAGCTTGGCGATCAGGTATGACGTGAGCCCGCCGAGCTGGGAATCGGCGAAGCGCGTATGTCCTTCGATGAAGACGCCGTCCGCTCCGAGGGAGCGCGCCAACTTGAAGTTGCGGCTCAAGGCGCGGATGACGGGATAGGGGGTGAGATACTCGGCGCTGTCCGTGTAGAGGAAGAGCGTGAGGTGTTTGGCGGCCTTGGACCAGGCGGAGAGCTCCCGGACGAACTTCTCCCTGCCGACGTTGTAATCGCACTCGTCAAGGGCGTGGTAAACGCAGGCCTCGATGGGACAATAGATGACGGTGAAGTTGGGATGATACTGGATCCTGGGCGGGGCGCCGCGTTGCCAGCGGTAGACGAGAGTATCCACGCGGACATCGGGGAGGTCGCGCGCGAGCTCGGCGGTCACGCGATTGGCGAACTCGATGTATGTTCCCGCGACGCCGAAGCGCTCGTAGAGCTTGGCGCAGTCGGGGCAGCGGCAGTAGTTTTCCCAGTCGGCGGCGGACATGCCGACACGTCTGGGTCCGCTTGCCGCAGCGAGGAGCGCCTTCGCGTCGGCGACCACGACCCTGAAGACGTCGGGGTTCGCCAGGCATAGCTGCGTCTTATCCTTCACGCGCTTGCCGTCGATCAGCGAGAAGTACTCCGGGTGAGCGTCGAAATGCTTGCGCACGTCGCAGAAGTTGGCTGCAAGGGTGTGGACGGCAGCGTTGCCTGGATAGCGCCAGGCGTCGGAGAGACGCGGATCTTTGTTCGGAAGATCGACCGCGTGGTCGATGAAGACGTTCACATGGTTGGGGGCGGCCCAGTCGGGAAAGCGGTCGCTGTACCAGCCGTGGCGGCGATACGTGAAGGGAGGGACGTAGGTATGATCGACTTGCCCGATCAGGAGTTTCTTATGGGACGGGATCACGGTGCAGTCGAGGGCGTACCAGCGGCATCCCAAGAACTTTTCCAGGAACTCATAGACGGCGTTGATCGTCCCGCCCTGAGGACCGCCGACGAGGATGAGGGTCTCGCCCTTGGTCTTGATGCGGAGTCCCTGCGGGCCGAGTTTCTTCCAGTCGACGGGGACCTTGAGGGCGGCAAGGTGGGCGTTATTCCCGACGATAATTTCTTTCGGGTTCTGCGGGGAGGTATCCAAGACAACGGGGAAGGAGGCGCCAGAGATCTGCGCAAGGTATTTCGCGAGCTCCGCCGCGCCGGCCTTTTCGGACACGGAGGCGTTCGCGCCGACGACGATGCGGTAGTCGGTTGCGCCGTCGGAGGCGAGCTCGATCGCAGCGCCCTGCGGGGCAGCGGCGAACGCGACGGAGGGACACAACGCGAGCGCCAAAGAGACCGCAACCGGGGCCGCCCACGTGCAACCGAACGAATCGCCGGCACATGCACACATCCCTGGACCTCCTCTTCTCCTTTGCGGACGCATCGCGATAAGGGTAACCGGAGGGCATCGCGGGCGCAACGTCTCAGCGGGAAGGGACTTTCACTTCCGCGCGGAGGCGATAACGTAAGGACAGATATTTCAAAGAGGGAGCATCCACCATGCAGGACATGACCCGGGACCCGTCGCAGCTCCACGTTGCGGAGAACGTCCAGACATTCCTCGACAACGTGGCGATCCATTCGTGCGGGTACGTGACGCGGCGGTGGCACACGCCTGAGAAGCGCGCGGAAGGTCCGGTGATCCAGAAGGACCGCCCGTGGGAGCACGTGACGTATTTCACGTATTCCAACTACGCGGTGCTGCGGGACGAGGAGGACGGGCTTTTCAAGTGCTGGTATGAAGACCTGAACGTCGGTTTGCGGGCGAAGGCGCCGGGGGGCATGAGGGAGCACAGCTCGCGACAGCTCTACGCGCAGAGCACGGACGGGATCCATTGGGAGAAACCGGAGCTTGGAATCGTCGTGGAAGGCGGGCGCAAGACGAACGTGGTCTTAGGGGGCGGGGACTACGGAACGGCGCACTCCACGAGCGTGGTGATCGACCCGCATCCGCCGACGCGGGAGGAGAAGTTCCGCGCGCTCTGGACGCACAGGAGCGAGAAGGGGAAGAGGTACGACCGGATCGCGTGCGGGCACTCGGCGGACGGCATCCACTGGAAGCTGTACCCGGAGCCCCCCGCCTTCGGGATGAGCGGCGCGCGCCTGGACGACGTGACGGTGCTCTTCTACGACCGCGACGCGCGGGAGTTCGTGCAGAACACGCGGCATTTCCTCAAGGGCGGGGGCGCGGCGAGCACGCCAAGGGGAGGGCTCCATCATTTCGCCTCCACCGGGCAGAGACGAGTCTGGCAGTGCCGGAGCCATGATTTCCTGCACTGGAGCGAACCGGTCCTCGTCGTCGCGAAAGACTGGGACCTGGACAACCTGGACGACGAGTTCTACGGGATGGCGCAGTACCGGCTCGGGAACATGTGGCTGGCGACGGTGGGCGTGTTCCACCACACGGAAAACACGATGGAGGTGCAGTTGTTAGCGAGCCGGGACGGGATCCGCTGGGGGAGGACCGCGAAGCTGCAGCCGTTCCTGGCGCCGAGGGGAGAGGGGTTCTGGGACACGCACATGGTTTCCATCGTCAGCCCCCCTATCGAGGTCGGGGACGAGCTGTGGTTCTACCACGGGGGGACGAACTCGCACCACGACTGGTGGCTTTACGACAACATCGATCACGCCGAATCGAAGGACCCTTCGACCGTCCGGTACTGCCTGGGGCTAGCGCGGCTGCGGCGGGACGGGTACGTGGGGCTCTACGCCACGCGATATCGCGAGGGACGGGTGAACACACAGGGGCTC
>JAZDKG010000137.1:0-2004 GCA_043803205.1 Planctomycetota bacterium | reverse complement strand
CCTCGCCCGTCTCGTCGAGTCGGCGCATAACGGCTGCCGAATCGTCGGATACGTCCCCGCGGAAGATCTCAGCCCGGCTGCCGATGCCGGCGCGCATCCTCCCCGGCCACTCGCGGAAACCTGCCGGCGCCTCGGCGCGGATGTTGTGGTGATGGCCGATAACCTCCCCCCCGAGGCCGACGGGCTCCTGGGCCAGGCGATCCTCTGCCTTCAGCGCGGGATCCAGGTCACCGGCGTCGCCTCCTTCGTCGAAGAGTCGTTCCGCAAGGTCCCCGTGGAGCTCATCGGGCCCGACTGGCTCGTCCGCGCCAACCTCCATCTCGATCGTCCCTACCTTTTTGCCCTGAAGCGGGGGTGCGACCTCTGCGCCGCCGCCCTGGGCCTCGCCCTCACCCTGCCGTTCTGGCCCCTCTTCGCCCTCCTCGTCACACTCACGAGCCGCGGACCCGCCTTCTATCGGCAGACGCGTGTCGGACGCTTCGGCCGCCCCTTCACTATCTGTAAGTTCCGCACCATGCGCCTCGACGCGGAAAGCGACGGCCGCGCCCGCTGGGCTGAAACGAACGACCCCCGCGTGACGAGCGTCGGACGAATCTTCCGCAAGACCCGCGTCGACGAGCTCCCCCAGTTGTGGAACATCCTTCGGGGCGACATGTCCTTCGTCGGCCCCCGTCCCGAGCGACCCGAGTTCGTCGAGCATCTCTCCTCCCGAGTCCCGTGCTACTCGTGGAGGCACCTCGCCCGTCCCGGCCTGACCGGCTGGGCCCAGATCGCGTTTAGGTACGGCGCCAGCATGGAGGACGCCCGCGAAAAGCACCGCTACGACCTCTACTACGTGAAGCACGTCAACTTCTCCTTGGACCTCTACATCTTCCTTCGGACCATCGCCTCGATCGTCCAGGGCTCCCGCTGACGGAGGGCAAGACCATGCCGGACACGAGACCCCGCGCGCTCATCACCGGCATCACCGGACAGGACGGCTCCTACCTCGCCGAGCTTCTCCTCGCCAAGGGCTACGAGGTCTTCGGCGTCATCCGACGATCCTCCTCGTTTAACACCGGCCGCATCGATCACATCTACGAGGATCCGCATGAGCCGGCGGCCCGACTGCGCCTCTGGTACGGCGACCTCACCGACGGCTCGTCCCTGCGTCGCGCCGTCGCCGCCGCCGATCCCGACGAGGTCTACAACCTCGCCGCCCAGTCCCACGTCCGCGTCTCCTTCGATGAGCCCGAATACACCGCCGACACCGTCGCCATGGGAACGCTGCGCCTCCTCGACGCCGTGCGCGAAATCGCCCCGCGCGCCCGCTTCTACCAGGCCTCCTCCAGCGAAATGTTCGGACAGGTCGCCGAGGTGCCTCAGACCGAAACCACCCCCTTCCACCCCCGCAGCCCTTACGCCTGCGCCAAGGTCTACGCCTACTGGCAGACCCGCAACTACCGCGAAGCCTATGGCCTCTTCGCCGCAAACGGCATCCTCTTCAACCATGAGTCCCCCCGCCGCGGCGAAACCTTCGTCACCAGCAAGATCTCCCGCGCCGCCGCGCGCATCAAGCTCGGCCTCCAGCGCAAGCTCTATCTCGGAAACCTCGACGCCCGCCGCGACTGGGGCTTCGCCGGCGACTACGTCGAGGCGATGTGGCTCATGCTCCAGCAGGACGAGCCCGACGATTACGTCATCGCCACCGGCGAGTGCCGCTCCGTGCGGGAGTTCCTCGAAGAGGCCTTCGCCCTCCTCGACCTCGATTGGCATGACTGGGTCCAGATCGATCGACGCTACTTCCGCCCCGCCGAGGTCGACCTCCTCCGGGGCGACGCCTCCAAGGCCCGCCGCAACCTCCGCTGGGAACCCAAGGTCGGTTTCCGCCAGCTCGTCGGAATGATGGTCGACGCCGACCTCAAGCGGGCCGGGGAGGAGGCCGCCCTGAGAGAATATGCCTTGACCCACCGCGCCCCCGCGTTTCCCGGCAGGGACACACAGACCCTCCGGACGGGATAGACG
>JAZDKG010000136.1:0-17795 GCA_043803205.1 Planctomycetota bacterium | reverse complement strand
AGCCCGCTCGTGGCGGAAGGGGAGGGGGAGGCGCTCGTGGGCAAAGAGGGGCGATCGCTCACGCTGCTTCGTCCAGTGGGGAAGGCCCGTTTCGGGGAGACCCATTACGACGTGGTGTCGGAAGGGGAATTCATCGGGAAGGATCGACCGGTCATGGTAATCCGCGTGGACGGGCGGCGGATCGTCGTCCGCGAGATCAAAGGAGAGTCGTAGTGGGGCCGCTGGGCTGGGTGCTGCTTCTGTTTCTTCTCGGCATGGTCGCGATCTTCCTGGAGGTTATTACGCCGGGGGGTGTGGTGGGAATGCTGGGTGTGTTCTTTCTCTCCACGGGCGTGGTGGTGGCTTTCTCCCAGCTCGGGTTGCGGGGGGGGTGGGTGGCGCTGGCGGCAGCCGTGGTGATCGGCCCCGTCTCATTCCTCCTGGGTATGAAGATCATCCCCGACAGTCCACTGGGGAAGGTGCTGCGCCTGCACAAGGAGCTCAACGCAGCCGAAGGGTACGTCGCAAGCGAACGGGGGCTGGAGGAGCTGGTCGGAAAGACCGGGGTCGCGGCGACCTCTCTGCGTCCGGCGGGGCTAGCGCTCATTGACGGGAAGCGGGTCGACGTGGTCACGAGCGGCTTCATGATCGCGAAGGGCGTCGACGTCCGCGTCGTGCAGGTGGACGGAAACCGCGTGGTCGTCGAGGAGATCGCCAAGGGCGAGGCTTGACACGGCGGCGTCGGACCGTCAGGATAGGGGGTCGGTAGGGGACGGTTGAACCTCTGGTCGGAAAGGAGTCTGAGCATGGGGATCATCGGGGCCATGGGCGCTTTTGGATGGGCGGTGGTTGTCGTTGTCGTATTCATCGCGCTGGTCTTCCTGGGCATGTTCCTGAAGTTCTTCGGGCTCTGGGTGCGCGCGCTCATGAGCAACGCCCGGGTGAGTTTCTTCAACCTGCTGGGGATGTGGCTGCGGAAGGTGAACCCGACGGTGATCGTGCAATCGCGGATCATGGCGGTCAAGGCGGGGATGGAGCTCAAGACCGATGACCTCGAGGCCCATTACCTTGCGGGCGGCCACGTGATGCACGTCGTGAGCGCCCTAGTCGCCGCCAACAAGGCCAATATCCCGCTCAATTTTCAGAAGGCGGCTGCGATCGACCTGGCGGGCCGAGACGTGCTCGATGCGGTCAGGACTTCGGTAAACCCGAAGGTGATCGACTGCCCGGATCCGGCGAAGGGAAGGCAGACCATCGATGCCGTGGCCATGGACGGCATCCAGGTTAAGGCGAAGGCCCGCGTGACCGTGCGCGCGAACATCGAGCGCCTGGTCGGCGGGGCGACCGAGGAGACGATCATCGCCCGCGTGGGGGAAGGCATCGTCACGACGATCGGTTCCGCCGCCAGTTACAAGAGGGTGATCGAGAACCCCGATTCCATCAGCAAGACGGTTCTTGAGAAAGGACTGGACGCGGGCACTGCTTTTGAGATCCTCTCCATCGACATTGCCGACGTGGACGTCGGGGACAACATCGGCGCGCAGCTCCAGACCGCTCAGGCGGAGGCGGATAAGAAGATCGCTCAGGCCGCCGCCGAGGGCCGGCGCGCGCAGGCCGCCGCCCGCGAGCAGGAGATGAAGGCGCAGGTCGTGGAAAACCGTGCGAAAGTCATTCTGGCCGAAGCGGAGATTCCGAAGGCGATCGCTCAGGCGTTCCGCGAGGGGAATCTGGGGATCATGGACTACTATCGCCTGAAGAACATCCAGGCGGATACGACGATGCGCGACGCCATCGGCGGGCCGTCCCCGGAGGACCATCCAAAGGCTTGAGGGTTCGGCAAGGTGGAAGATCTCTTCGGTTTCCTGATCGTCGTTCTGTTTTTCGCGATCTCGATCATCTCGGCGGTGGTCAAGGCGCTGAGAGAGCAGAGGGCACGGCGGTCTCGTCCTGACGCGCGTCCCCAGGGGACGTATGCGGCGCCCGCGGACGAGGTGCGCAAATTCCTGGAGTCGGTTCGGTCACGTGATGCAGCGCCAAGCCGGACGGGGAGCGAGCCGCCCCGACAGGTCCCGGTCTTTGTCAAGCCTGCCGCCCCTGCGGCGGGCAGGGGTGAGCCCAAGCGCCGGGCGCAAGGACTGGCAAACATCGACCGGGCGATCCTGGAAAGACAGGAGCGGCTGTCGGAGCTCGCAGCGGCGGCGCCGAAGCACGCGGAGGTAGCGACCGCGGAAAAGTCGACAGAAGCGCCCCGGACAGCGGCGCAGGCGCCGGTGATAGGGGAAGTATCCCAAGTCGCCAGGGGGTTCGGGGATCCGGCCGTCCTGAGGAGGGCGGTGATCTGGAGCGAGATCCTGGGTCAGCCCAGGGCGTTGCGGCCGCACCAGGGGCGGGGTCAAACGTTCTAGCTTGCCAGCGCGTCGGGTTTCTCGAGCAAGTCCTTCACGGCCTTGAGGAACGCGGCCGCTCGGGCGCCGTCGATCACGCGGTGGTCGCCGGAGAGAGTCACCTTCATAACCTTGCGGACGTGAATCCCACCGTTGATCACGACGGGGCGGTCGGCGATCCTGCCGATCCCGAGGATCACCGCCTCGCCCGGGTTGATGACCGGGATGAAGTTGTCGACGTCGAACATCCCGAGGTTGGTGAGGGTGATGCTTCCTCCCTCGTATTCATCGGGGGTGAGCTTCTTCGATCGCGCCCGGGCGATGAGATCCGCGCTTGCGCGTGCGATCTCGACGAGGGATTTTCCAACCGCGTCGCGGATGACGGGGACGATGAGGCCGGCGTCAAGGCCGACGGCGATGCCGATGTTGAACGATTTCCCGTAGAGGATGGCGTCGCCATCCCACTTGGCGTTGACTTCCGGGACATCCTTGACGGCGATCGCGGCGGCTTTTGCGATGAGGTCGTTGAAGGAGACCTTGATGTCGCCCGCCGCGTTGAGTCCGGCGCGCAGTTCCACGGCGGCGGTCATGTCGATCTCCATCGTGAGGTAATAGTGCGGGACCTCACGTTTGGACTGGGACATCCTCTCGGCGACGATCCGGCGCATGGCGGAGAGCGGTTCCCTGCGTCCGGCGAGGGCGGCCGCAGCGGGCCTCGGGGCTGCACAGGCCGCCTCGACGTCCTCGGGCAGGATCCGTCCGTCGGTGCCGCTGCCGGTCAAGGCAAGAAGGTCGACGCCGCGCTCGTGAGCGAGTTTCTTGGCGAGGGGCGCCAGACGGAGCCCCGCGAGCTTCTCCCGGTACGCCAGGACGTCGGCCTCCACGATCCTCCCGTCGGGCCCGGAGCCCCGGAGGACGGCAAGGGGGATGCCCTCGGCTTCCGCCAGCCGCTTGGCGCGCGGGCTGGCGAAGATTCTGCCGGCGCGCCCGGCGGACACCGCAATTGCGGGAGGGGCGCCGGCGGCCGCCCCGGCCTCGGGCACGGTCTTCTCGGCGGATGCCTTCAGCGCGGCGGGTGCAGCGGCGAGGAGATCATCGGTGACGGGCTCGTCGGGCGCTCCCACCAGAGCGATGACGGTGCCGACGGGGACGGTCGCGCCCGCCGGGGTGAGGATCTTTCGCACCGTGCCCGCGTGGAAGCTCTGCACCTCGAGAGTGGCCTTGTCCGTGGTGATTTCGGCGATCACGTCGCCGCTGGCGACGGTGTCACCCTCTTTTACGTGCCACTTCTCGATGCCCGCCTCCTCCATCGTCTGTCCGAGCTTCGGCAGGAAAATCTTCTTCATCCCGTGCATTCCTTTCGCGCAGATGGGGTTTCCTATCTCTCGACGAATCGAGCGGCCTGGGGGAGCGCGTCCAGCACGTCTTCCGCCGTGAGTCCCGTTTCGCCGATCGCGCGGGCGGCGAGATCTCCCGCGAGTCCATGGAGGAACACGCCCAGCGCGGCGGCGTCGAACGCGCCGAGGCCCTTGGCCAACAGCGTACCGATGACGCCGGAGAGGACGTCTCCGGTTCCGCCCGTCGCCAGTCCGGCGTTTCCGGAAAGGTTGACGTAGGTTCTCTCTCCATCGGTGACGACGGTGCGATGTCCCTTGAGGGCGACAACGGTGCGGTGCTCCTGGGCGAAGGCTTCGGCAAGCTCCCTGCGTTGCTCCTGAACCTCGGCCGCGGGGCGGCCCAGGAGACGTCCCATCTCGCCCGGGTGGGGGGACAAGACGGTCAGGGCGGGTCGCTTCACGAGGACCTTGAGGTCGGCCGCAAGGTTGTTGAGGCCGTCCGCATCGATGAGGAGGGGAATGGGGAGCTCGCGCGCCAAGACGGCGACGAAGCGCTGGAGCGGAATCGAGCGCCCGATCCCGGGCCCGAGGATCGCGGCGTCCCAGTCGGAGGCGATCTCCAGGATCGTCCGTGTCGCGCCCTCGGCGAAGGCGCCCTTGCCGTTTCCGGGGACGCCCAGGGTAAGCGCGGAGGTGAGCTTCGTCGCGAAGACGCCCTCAAGCTCTGCGGGCACTGCGGCGCGCACGAGCCCGGCGCCGGCGCGCAGCGCCGCGGAGGCCGCCAGGCAGGCCGCCCCGGTCATCCCCGCCGAGCCAGCGATCACCAGCACGCGTCCGCAGATCCCTTTGTGGGCGTCGGCGGCGCGGGCCGGGAGATGAGGCAGATCGTGGAGGGAGATCGAGCGGGTCACTGACATTCCTTCGTGGTTACGAGACGGTTGATGAGAGCGGCAATATACCCGGCGCCGAAGCCGTTGTCGATATTCACGACGGAGACGTTCGCGGAGCAGGAGTTGAGCATCCCCAGGAGCGCCGTCAGGCCCTGGAAGCTTGCGCCGTACCCCGTCGAGGTCGGAACTGCGATGACGGGGACCGACACGAGCCCTCCCACGACGCTCGCGAGCGCGCCCTCCATCCCGGCGATAACGACGATGGCGTTGGCGCCGACGAGCTCCTGCCGGTGTGCGAGGATCCGGTGGAGGCCGGCGACCCCCACGTCATAGCAGGTATGGACGCAGCTCCCCATGAGGTGCGCCGTCACGCGCGCTTCCTCGGCGACGGGGATGTCGCTCGTCCCCGCGGTCACGATCGCAACGGAACCTGTCGTCGGCGTGGGGGCTCCCTCGCGGTAGACGACGCGGGCCGTCGGCTCGTGCCGCGCGTCGGGCACGGCCGAGAGGACAGCACGGGCGGTTGTCTCGTCGACACGGGTGGCAAGGAAGCTCGCCCCCCGGGCGAGGATCGCTTGGGCTATGGCCACGACCTGCTCGGGGCTTTTCCCAGTAGCGAGGATCACCTCGGGGAAGCCGCATCGCAGCGCGCGGTGATGGTCGACGTGGGCGAAGCCGAGATCCTCGAAGGGGAGCTCCGAGAGGAGACGGACGGCATCCTCCACGGACGTCGCGCCGGCGCGGACGCGCTGCAGGAGCTCAAGTAGTTTCGCACGGTTCATCGGCAGGCGCTCCCTCGGCGCATTCCGTCTCGGAGACGGGGAGGTCGATGAGGTGGGCGGGCCGGAGCACGGTGGTCGCGATGTTGGCTAGGTGCGCGCCCGTCCGGTTCAGGAAGCGCGCCAGCAGCGTGTATGCGACAGCCCTGTCGGTTTTGATGTCCTTGTCCTGGAAGAGGCGCTCGATGACGGCGTCGCACTTTGCGCCCGTCCCCGCCTCCGTGGCGACGACGGTCTTGGCGAGCTCGATGTCGCCGGTCCGGAAGGCTTGCCGGACTTTGGAAAAACTCTCGCTGATCGCCTGACGGACCTCGCGCACCGGGTCCATGTATCGCCCGTGCTTGAACTTGCGGGTATAGAGTTCCCTCAGCTCGAAGAGGTTGCGGGCCTAGTCGCCGATCCTCTCGGCGTCCTTGACCACGCTCATCATGATGAGACAGCCGGTGACGTCCTTGCCCGGCCGGATGGTGAGATGTTCGATGATCTGCTTACGGATCCGGGCCTCGAGCTCCTTGATCTTGCGATCCCTGAGCGCGATCTCGTCGCGGACGCCTTCGGCGCCTTCCTCGCCCAAGAGGGCGGCGGAGGCTTGCTCGAATATCCACTGAGCGGCGGCGAGCATCTCGTCGAACTCGTCCAGCATACGGCTCTGGAGGTCTTGTCCCTTCCACGCCTCAATCAGTTCACGCAGCATCTTGGTTTCTCCTTGCGGGTCGGCGGCGAGGGGTTCGCCGAACTCTCCGTCCGCCTATTATATCGGGGTTCTCACAGGGATCGAAGTTCTCCATTCGACGACGGGGTCGCTCAGGAGGCCAGGAGCCTTCCCACGTAGAAGCACAGAAGCGGGATGACGAAGAAGAGGACGACCACGAGCACGCCCGCCATGTATCGCCGTTTTGCCACGACAGCCCCCACCCCTCGCGCAATCCCGAGGGGGATCTTTCTCAGGAACGGGACAGGATAGAAGAGAAGAACACCCGTCATGTTGAAGAGGAGGTGCGTGAGGGCGACGGTGATCCCTGCCACGTGAAGCGCCGGGTCCGTGCCGGCGACGAGCGACCCGATGACGGCGGTGAATGTCGTGCCGATGTTCGCGCCCAGGGTGAAGGGGTAAGCCTGCTCGAGGGTGAGAAGGCCCGCCCCCGTGAGCGGGACGATCAACGAAGTTGTGACGGAGCTTGACTGGACGACGGCGGTGATTAGGAAGCCGAGAAAGAGCGACGTGGTCCCGCGCCTGAAGCCGACGGCGTCGAGAATGCTTTCCACGCGGTTGAAGAGCGCTCCCCGGATGACGCGCACGAAGAGGTAGAGCGCGAGGAAGAGGAACGTGACCGCCACGAGGAGGCACACCACGCCCGCCAGCACCTTGGAGGTTGCCTCCAGGCGGTCGATGAGGAGACGGCGGACGAGGTCGACAAGGGGCTGGATCGCCTTCTGGAGGAGGTTCTGCTGTCGGCCGGCATGAAAGCTCGTGAGCGTTCCGGCGAGGGTGGACGCGGCGCGTTCGAGGTAGTGAAACTTGATCTCGATCGGGAAGAGCACGGCCACCGTAAGGACGTTGAAGACGTCGTGGACGACCGCGGCCGGATAGGCGCGCCGGAACTCCTCGCGGCGGGTGACATGCCCGAGGGAGACGAGAGTGTTCGTGATCGTGGTGCCGATGTTGGCTCCCATGACGATGGGGATGGCGCTGCGAATGGAGAGGGCGCCGGTGGCGACGAAGATCACGGCCTGCGTCGTGGTGAAGGAGGAGCTCTGCACGATGGAGGTTATGAGGATTCCGATCATGAGGCCGGCGAGAGGGTTGTCGACGACGGAGAGAAGGTGGTGCACGCTCCCCTCGCCGAAGGAACGGAAAGAGGATTCCATGAGCTTGATGCTGAAAAAGAAGAGGTAGAGGAGCGCGAGGATCTCGATGACGAGGAGGGCCGTCCGCCAGGGCCGATACGTCGCGCGTGTGAAGGGAGCAGCCTCCTTCGTCACCGTTCCTGTCCTTCTCCTTGCGGGTCCGGTTTGTCTGCGGGGACGTCGCGCGCCTCGCCATCGAGGTCCAGCCCCGACAGCCGCCCGGCCCGCCAGAGGTGCCATCCGAGCCCCGCTACGACCGCCGCATTGTCGGTGCACAGGCCCGCCGCCGGCGCTACGAGCCGGCGTCCGTCCCGTCGCAGGGCCGCGCCGAGCTTCTCGCGCAGTCTCGCGTTGCACGCGACTCCTCCCCCGATGACGACGTCTCGCACCTCACGCTCCCTGGCCAGCTTCATCGTCGTTTCGACGATCATGTCCACGACGGCCTCCTGGAAGGAAGCCGCGACGTCAGGAGTGCTCGGGGTCCGCTGGAGGCCTTCGGGCGTCCTTCCGCCCTTGAGTCCCCGCAGGAGATAGAGGGAGGCCGTCTTGATCCCGGAGAAGCTGAAGTCGTACTCGGCGACCTGTGCGCGCGGGAAGGCGAACGCGTCGGGCTTCCCGGCGCGGGCGGCGCGCTCGATCGCCGGGCCCCCGGGATAGCCGAGGCCCAGAAGAGCGGCGACCTTATCGAACGCCTCGCCCGCCGCATCGTCCGTCGTCCGGCCGACCCGTTCCATCTCCAGGATGTCCCTCACGTAAAAGAGGCTCGTGTGACCGCCGGAGGCCACGAGCGCCACGAGCGGGACCGTCACGTCCTCATTCTCCATGATGCCGCCGTAGACGTGCGCTTCGAGGTGGTTCACGGCGATCAGGGGCTTGCCGAGCGCCCAGGACAGCGCTTTGGCGGCGCTCACGCCGACAAGGAGGGCTCCGATGAGCCCCGGGCGATGGACCACGGCGATGGCGTCGAGGCGGTCGGGGGACACGGAGGCCTCCTCCAGGGAGCGGACGATCACGGGGAGGATCTCCTCGACGTGGGCGCGCGATGCGAGCTCCGGCACGACCCCGTGGAAGCGGGCGTGCAGAGGGACCTGGCTCGCCACGACGTTCGAGAGGATCTCCCGCCCGTCTCGGACGACCGCGGCGGCGGTCTCGTCACAGGAGGTTTCGATCCCGAGGATGATCGCCATGCCCGCCCTTACTTGTCGCCGCTCAAGAGCCCGTGTCCCTTGAGGATGAGGAGCGCCTGCTTGAGCTGCGTGTCTTCGAATCCCTGGAGATCCTTGGTCTCATCCGCCGCCTGGGTCGCGGGCTTGGAGGCGGGTTCCTGCATGTAGGACCGATGGGCCTGGGACCAGACCTTCTGGAGCTTCACCTCGTCTTCGGGGCTCATGGGGACCTCGATGTCGGGCGCGAGTCCCCCGTCCTCTTCCGCGGCTTCTTCCTTGCTTTCCGGCTTGCGGGGGGCGGTCTCGTTGGGTGCAGGAGTGGTGGAGGGAAAGCGCCGGGGCTGCGGTCGACTTCGGTGAATGCTTCGGCCGGACGGGGTGTAGTACTTGGCCACGGTGAGCTTCAAGGCGCCCTCTTCGCCGCCGTCGAGGTTGATGAGCGCCTGCACGGAGCCTTTGCCGAAGGTCCGCTGTCCGAGGAGCAGTCCGCGGCGGTTGTCCTGGATTGCGCCGGCGACGATCTCGGAAGCGCTGGCGGACCATTCGTTCACGAGCACGATGAGGCTGAAATCATCGTAGGTGTTCGCCTTTGTCGCGCGGTATTCCTTGGGGGGCGTGGATCTCCCCCGCGTGGAGACGATGATGCCGTCGTTGAGGAAACGATCGGAGACCTCGACGGCGCTCTCGAGGAGTCCGCCGGGGTTAAAGCGCAGGTCGAGCACCAGCGCCTGCATCCCCTGGGCGAGAAGCTTTTCGACGGCCGCATCCAGCTGGGCCACGCTGTTTTCCTGGAAGGCGACGAGCCGCACGTAGCCGATCTTGTCCTTTTCGTCGATCATGAAGTCCCAATCGCCGTCCGGAAGGTGCCTGATGCCCGCGACGCTCGGGAGCTTGATGTCGTCGCGGACGATGGAGAACTCCTCGGTCCCGCCGGTGGTGCGGTGCAGGACCGTGATGGCGACCTTGGTCCCTTTCCTGCCCCTGAGTTTCTTGACGGCGTCGAGAAGCGAGAGGCCTTCGGTGGAGTCGCCTTCGATCCCGATGATCCGATCGCCGGCCTGGACGCCGGCCTTGAAGGCGGGGCCGTCCATGATCGGGGCGATGACCGTGAGCCATCCGTCCTCCATCGAGATCTCGATCCCGATCCCCGAGAAGCTCCCCCGGGTTTCCTCATCCAATCCCTTGAGCTGTTCGGCGTTGATGTAGGTGCTGTGGGGGTCGAGGACCCGCATCATCCCGTCGATCGCGCCGCGGAAGAGCTCCTCGTCGCTGACCTCGTCGACGTACTTCTGCTTGATGTTCGTCACCACCTCGACGAGGAGGTTCCACTTTGCGTAGGCCGCGTCATCCTGGGAGAGGCCCGGACGCACGCTCACGAGGAGGGCCAGCCCCGCGAAGAAGACGATGAGAGCGACGACTTTGGGACGTGACATGTTGACTGCCTCCACGGTCTTGCGTGTCGTTTACGATCGCTTTCTGGCGATCGCGCGCCTAGCGGCCAGAGCGATGTGCTTGGCGGTCAGGCGATAGTGTTCGAAAAGGATGTCCGGCTCGCCGGACTGGCCGAAAACGTTGTCGAGCCCGAGCATCTCGACGGGAGCCGCTGCGGATCTCGCGAGAGCCTCGGCGACCGCGCTTCCCAGTCCCCCCTGGAGAACGTGCTGCTCGGCGGTCACGAAAGCTCCCGTCTTGCGAGCGTAGCGCTCGAGCAGCTCCGCGTCAACGGGCTTCAGGGTATGCATGTCGATGACGGCGGCGTCGATCCCTTCCCCGGCGAGGGATTGCGCGGCGGCGAGGCACTCGCCCACCATGGCGTCGCAGCCGACGAGCGTCACGTCGTCGCCGTCGCGGAGCACGATGCCCTTGCCGATGGTGAATTCGCCGGAAGGGGGCGTGATCGTCGGGACCTTCGCGCGTCCCATGCGCAGGTAGACCGGGCCCGGGTGCTCGGCGGCGGCGAGCACCGCGCGGCGCGCCTCCGGGCCGTCGCAGGGCGCGATCACGGTCATCGTCGGGATCGAGCGCATAATGGCGAAGTCCTCGATCGCCTGGTGGGAGCAGCCGTCCGCCCCAACGGAGACCCCGCCGTGGGTTCCCACGATCTTGACGGGGAGCGCCGAGAAAGCGATTGTGTTTCGGATCTGCTCCCAGGCACGGCCCGTCGCGAAGATGGCGAAACTTGAGGCGAAGGGGATCTTCCCGCAGCTCGCCAGGCCTGCCGCGATCCCCATCATGTTCGCCTCCGCGATCCCGATGTTGAAGAACCGTTCCGGGAATCGCTTGGAGAACTCTTCGGTCTTCGTCGACTTGGAGAGGTCCGCGTCCAGGACGACGATGTTCGGGTTCTTCTCGCCCAGCTCGATGAGCGCCTTCCCGTAAGCGTCGCGCGTGGCGATCATCTCGACCATTCGGGACGTTCTCCCTTTTCTATGCGCCGCCCATTTCCGCCAGCGCCTGCGCGGCCTGTTCCTTCGTGGGGGCCTTGCCGTGCCACTCCGCGACGTTCTCCATGAAGGACACGCCTCGGCCCTTGACGCTGGAGGCGACGATGATCGTGGGCTTGTCCTTGACCCGCTCCGCCTCGTCCAGGGCGGCGAGGATCCGGTCAAAGTCGTGTGCGCTTGTCTCGATGACGTGCCAGCCGAAGGCGAGCCACTTGGCCGGCAACGGCTCGGGGTTCATGACGTCCCGGATCGGGCCGTCGATCTGGAGGCCGTTGTAGTCCAGGATGGCGCAGAGGTTGTCGAGCTTGTAGTGGGAAGCGGTCATCGCGGCTTCCCAGACCTGTCCTTCCTGGACCTCTCCGTCTCCGAGGAGGACGTAACTGCGGTACCCCCGGCCGTCTAGCCTCGCGGCGATCGCCATCCCGATGGCCGCGGACAGCCCCTGCCCGAGGGAGCCGCTGGAGATGTTGATCCCCGGGGTGCGCTTGCTGTCGGGATGTCCCTGGAGGATGCTTCCGAACTTCCTCAGGGTGTGGATGACATCGTGGTCGAAGTATCCGCATTCGGCGAGCACGGCGTAGAGGGCCGGGCAGGAGTGCCCTTTGGAGAGGACGAAGCGGTCGCGGTCGGGCCAATTCGGGTTTGCGGGGTCGTGCCGCATTTTTCCGAAATAGAGCGCGACGAGGATGTCCGTGGAGCTGAGCGACCCGCCGGGATGGCCCGAGCCGGCTTCCGCAAGCATCTCCACGATGTGCCGCCTGATGTGGCGGGCGCGCATGGCGAGATGACACGTCTCCTGCTTGAGCTCCCACATGCGTGTCGTATCTCCGTAGAGCGAAGTCGGGGCCTTTGCGGCAGGGACGGCGCCCTTCCCCTCCGGGACGGGGGAGGCACGGGAACAAGGCGCCGCTCGGGACGACCGCGACATGGTGGGCGGGGAGGGAATCGAACCCACGACACAGGGATTTTCAATCCCTTGCTCTACCGACTGAGCTACCCGCCCGCCGACGTAAGACCTTTCGAGTTTTCTCGGCAGGGGAATGATAGCTTCCGGCTTGTCCGAGTCAACAGATTTCTTGTTCGGGGGAGGAGGACGGGTGCGGTTTCGGTCGCTCTGTTGACGCGGTCTTGTCGATATCATAGAATAGGGCGTGCATACGAAGGAAGCGGCATGAGACCGAATGACGAGTTGCGAAAAGCGCTCCTGGTGGGACTGGGTCTGGACGGCAAGGGCGAGATCCTCCGCGTGACCCGCGGGGACAACTACCGGCTCGTGGGGGGGTCCCAGGACACACACGAGGAGATGCAGGAGAAAGCCGTCAAATTCAACGAAGAGCTTGTCCGACGGGAGAAGGAACTCCATGAGATCAGCCGCGAGGAGTTCCACGAGATCGCCGAAGACCTCGGGATGCATGTCCCGAAGCGAACCTCCTGATCCCACGTCCGCAATGATCCCAACGAAATGGTTCACGTTTGTCGCAGTGGTCTCGGTCGTCGCGTGCGTCCTGGGGGCGCTGGCCGCGCGGGGTGATGAGCCGCGCCTGCCCTTCCAGTTGGGGAAGACCTACGAGTACCGGATGTCGGGCGAGATGGGGGGAAGCGAGAAGTTCACGATCGTGGACGTGACCGGGCCCGACAAGGTGAAGCGGTTCAAGCTTACAAGCGAGCTCGACATCAAGGCGGCGAACGGGGCGTTCCGGAAGCACAAGACCGCCTATGTCTTCGACTTGAAGGGAGGGGCCTTCTCCTACAGCGGGGAGCGGGAAGCGTACTTTCCCGACTCGCCGGGAGAGACGGGGAAGGAGAAGTTCTATTTCCGCTTCGCCGACGGGTCCGTGGAGATCAAGATCGATCACGCCGGTCGACCCACCTGGGACGCGGTCATCCGCAATCTTCCGAGCGACGTGGTGGGCGCGATCGACCAGGACTGCATCTCGCACCTGGCGCTCGCCGTGGCGATGAACGCCCTCGGCGGGGAGAAACCCAAGGGCTACGTGACCCTTTTCTCCGTCAATCGCCGGGAGGTCGTCCGGATGACCTTTAAGTTCAAGGTGACTGACAAGCGCAGGCTGTGGCGCAAGGTCGAGGATCTGAGCAGGTTCGCCTACTACACTTACGAGATCCCATTGGGAAGCTTCTGGATCCGGCGCGCCGACAGCCTCCTTGTCTCGCTCGCCAACCAGTCAGTCACGGTCGTGGTGGACCTCGTCCCGCCGGAGTAGGGGGGTGGGCCGTGCGCTTCCTTTTCCCCTTGCGGAGGCGCACGCGCGGGCTTGACCGACATCCGACGTGATTCGCGGCGATAGGAGACAACTTACATGAGGCCCGGAGACTTCCTGGACTTCTGGAAGAGTACGATCGAGGAGGCGGGCGCATGCCTCCGGGACGTCCGCGTGGTTCCGTCCGACTACGCCCCCGCGGGGATGCTTGAAGGGCGATGGGACGTTTCCTGGACCGGCTGGGCGGGAATCCGGGTAGGGGGGTGGCTGTGGAAACCCATGACGTGCAAGGGGAGACTTCCGGCGGTCGTGTACTTTCCCGGCTACGGCGGGCAAGTGTGGGATCGCTCGGACTTCGCGCGCCGAGGCTTCGTCGCGTTCGCGGCCTCCCCGCGCGGCGGCACCCTCAGCGATCCGGAGTACAGGGAGAACGTGCCGAGCATGCTCACGCACGGGATCACGGCGCCGGCCGAATACGCTTTTCGCGGGGCCTATGTCGACGCCGTCCAGGCTATGAGCTTTGTGCGGGGTCTGGCGGAGGTGGATTGCGAGCGGGTCTACGCCATGGGAGCGTCGTGCGGGGCGGCGTTGGCGATCGCGGCGGCCGCGCTCGGCAGGGGGGTGCGCGCCGTGTCCGCCGAGTGCCCCTTCATGACGGATTTCCCATACGTCGCGGATCACGTGCAGGCGGGGCCGTACGGGGAGGTGGTCCGGTTCGTGAAGGATCATCAGGAGATGCGCGAGGCGGCGCTCTCGACCCTCGCCTATTTCGACACGGTGTCACTTGCGCCAGAGGTGAACGTCCCGACGATCCTGTCGTACGGGGAGGCGGACGTGGTGTGTCCGCCGGCTACCATCCGCCGGCTCTTCGACGCGCTTCGATGCGTGAAGGCGATCGTCGCGTATCCCGGGCGGACACACGACCGCGGCGGGGACTTCCTGGAACTGTCACTGCGCTGGTTCGAGACGCATTCGTAGCGTCGCGACTGCGAAAGATGAGCGGGAGACGAAACTGCGGTTGCCGTTTCGTCTCCCGCTAGCGTACGATCGTCTTCTTGGATCGGGGCGCTACTCGACTTCGAAGAACTTGCTCTTGGGCGAGCCGCAGATCGGGCACTTATCGGGTGGGGCGCCGGCCACCGTGTTCCCGCATACGCTGCACACGAAGAGCTTGACGGCGGGCAGGTCCTTGGTCTGTTTGAGCGTCGCCAGCGCATTGGAATACAGGCCGTGATGGATCTTCTCGACCGTCAACGCGTTGCTGATGGACGTGGCCGCAGGCTTGTTCCCCTCGCCTTGCGCCTCCTTGAGGAACTTCGGGTACATCTCCTTGAACTCGGAACCTTCCCCGTCGATGGCGGCCTGGAGGTTCTCCTGGGTGGACTTGACGCCCCCTAAGACGTTGAGGTGGGCGTGGGCGTGAACCGTCTCCGCCGCCGCCGCCGCACGAAAGAGCCTGGCGATCTGGGGGTACCCTTCTGCGTCGGCCTTCTTTGCGAAGGCGAGGTACTTCCGATTCGCCTCGCTTTCCCCGGCAAATGCCGCCTGAAGGTTGTCCTTTGTTGCCATCCTCATGCTCCTTTTCTGAAAAACGTCGCGGGGCCTTGAAGGGAACAGGCACCGGCCGGGGCACGCCGCGTCGCGGGCTAATCCGGGCTGGGCCACTCGGCTTGCACACGTTCCTCTACGAAATAACAGAAGCGATTCCACTTTACCTGGCGGTCCGAGATCGGACAGCGCAACGTTACGTTGCGGTCGTCCACGGAGACGACTTCCCAATCGCCTTTGCGCTGCCCGCTTCGGATGTGGATCTTCTGGCCCGCTTCAAGCGGGTAGGGATCGAATACGAGAATGGTATGTTGGCTCATGACGGTTTTCCTTCCCTGGTGTGGGGCCTCGGTGGATGCTTACACGCATATTCTATTCCGTTGAGCCGGCTCCTCCAGACCCGCGGTGCTTTTTCGTTTCCGGTGGGCGAAGTCTGGCTGCCACAATGAGAAAGCCCTTCGACGTACTCGCCGAAGGGCTCATTTCTCGGGATGGTCGGGGTGACTGGCGCTCGTTTGAACCGTCCGCCAATACCACAGCGCCGTATATCTCATGCTTCGGTGGGCCGCCGGAGCCACATATCTTCAAGGTGATGCGCATCCTGCGGCAAAGCGCGTAGGGGGCTTACCGGGCTCATTGCTAAGCTCATCTGCGCTATTGCGAGGTAGTTCGCGTTGCCCTCGCCGCACCGCCGGGAGGCGAATGAGACTCAGAGTTTCCCGACCTTCCTGGCGATGAGCCTGCGTATCTTCTCGTAGGAAGGCGGCGGGCCGGTTCGTACCTGCTGGTCGTCTATGAACAAGGCGTCCGCGTGTCCCCATTCCAACATCGTCTGCCGCTCCAGAGCGTCAATCTCGCAAAACAGCACCTTGTCCCCGAACTCGGCGGCGGCCCGCTTGGCTCGTTCGTAGGCGAGGTTTTGGCCCATGCACCAACCGTGCACGAACGCCGTCACCTTGACCTTGCCGGGGACGAGCTCGGGCCTCCTCTTGCTCTTGAACCATCGAGGCGGAGTTGCGCCGTCGGCGAAGGATTTCCAGAGCAGCACAGCCAGCCCTTGCCTGTCAGCCTTAAAGTACCCCTGCTTCTTGAACCAGGACGCCCTCATCCAGAACGGCAGCCACAAGCCCCATGCGGCCATGCCCTTAGCCCCTAGCTCGCGTGCGTCCTTCTCGGCGGCAAGAAGAAGCGCTTTGCCCATGCCGTGCTTCTGGAAATTGCCGCGTCCCTGCTTGTGTCCGTGGACCCAGATGCAGTAGACGAAGTAAAGGTCGTTCCCGTCAACGGTGCTGTGCTCAATCGGGAGGTACTGTATCATGCCCCCGACTTCGCCCCGGTCATCCTTGGCGATCAGGACTCGCAGCCCTCGCGTCATCATCTTCTCGTACCAGAACTCCCTGCGGGGCCCAGCCTCCCTCGTCGCCTCCTCGGACCAGTCTTCGAGGCAGCAGAAGTAAAGCTGCTTGTGCTCGTCTGCAAGAGGCACAATCTCCATGCGGTCCCTCCGGCTGCAACTCTCTTGTCAAACCGAATTTTACCGCCCCGCCGCGCTGGACCAAGACTCTACCTGGATTCAAATCGCGCATACTGCTGCGGGACATGTGGCTGCGCCAAATGCCGCCCTGAGGCCAACGAGCCGGACCGTTCAGTTTGGACTGTCATGTGGCGACGCAAGTCTCGTCCTTGAAAAGAGAAAGCCGTTCGACTACCTAGCCGAACGGCCGTTTTTGAAGAGTGGTCGGGGTGACTGGATTTGAACCAGCGACCTCTGCGTCCCGAACGCAGCGCTCTAAACCAAACTGAGCTACACCCCGACGTCGTATCTATTGCATATTATAGCAGACGTTTCCCGGTCCGCAAGTGTCGATTATGGCCAGTGGCGGCGAGAGGGGTGCGGGCTTTCCCAGTACTATTTGCCGCACTGAGGAGCGGTCTCACCCAGACGCGACTTCAGCCATCTACGGCCTGTGCCTGACTTGAGATACTTCTCGCGGATTCGTCCGGCCGCGTGGTTGGATGCGGTTCCTTATAGACCAGTTCGAAAGGACCGCGGTCTCTGTCGGCGCGCGGGTACGGCCGCGGTCCTCATGCGCTCTTGTGGACGCGCCGATTGCTTGTCTGCGCAAGGGTGACAGGAAACCCGGGACTTCAGTAGGTGCCGTACTTCTCAACGAGGTCGCGCATGAGGTGGATGCGCTGCTCCTGCGCCCCGGGGGGGACCTGGTCGCCGGCGTTCGCGATGAGTCTTGGGCTCGTCGCTACTAATTCCAGCCAAGCGAGGACCGCCTTGCGGAAGTTCTCCAGTGGCGCCTGTGGAAGCCATAGGTCGGGCGACACGCCTCCCGACAGGATGAAGTCGGGCCCGGCCTCGGCGCGGCACTCCGCCGCCGTGAGGTCGCCCATCGGTTTGGGCGTGACGGCGTCGGCGCAGTCGGCGCCGGTTTCGCGGATCATCGAGAGGGCCCCTCGCAGTCGCCCGTCAATGTGCACGGCGACGCACTTCCCCGCCGCATGCAGGCGCCGAATGGCTTCGACATAGAACGAGCGCGACCAGCGATTGAAAAAGGAGGGAGGCTGCACGTCTCCGGAAAAGTTGTCCCCCATGAGGACGACCTCTGCGGGGGAGTGAGCCACGAGGTCCACGAGCGCAAGCACACTCTCATTGATCTGATCCACGATCCGGGCGACGACGTCGGGCCAGTCCGTCGCCGCGTAGACCGCCCCTTCGATCCCCATCCAATAGATGAGCAGATGGCCCATGCCGCTGTAACCGAGGGGCAGATACACGATGCCGTCGTCGCCCACGGCGTCCACCCAGGCCCGGTATCGACCCCAGCAGGGCGTGAAGACGCGATCGCTCATGGCGTAGCCGAGGATCTCGATCTCCCGGGGCGTCTTGATGCCCCATTCGAGGATCCCCCAGGAGTACGTCTCCTCCTGCCAGATGCGGGCTCGCTCGATGTCGCCCAGAGGCGTCCGGAAGCGCCAGGTGATCTGCGGAGTGCCGTTTCGGACCTCCTTTTCCACCTCGCAGGACACGTCTGGCCTGTGGCGGACGCTGAAAAACGACGCGAGGTTCGGGATGTAGAAGCCGGCGCCAACCTTCTTGTGGAAGTCGATCAGGGCGTGCTCGGGTTCGTCGAAGCTCCGACTCAGGTCCCACGGGAGTCGGTTCCGATGGTAGAACCAGTGCGAAAGGTC
>JAZDKG010000135.1:0-5115 GCA_043803205.1 Planctomycetota bacterium | reverse complement strand
CCGCTAGCTCCATCCCCGTCGTGAGCGGCGTCGGCCACGAGGTCGATGTCACCATCTGCGACCTCGTCGCCGACGTCCGCGCCGCCACCCCCACCGCCGCCGCCGAAGCCGTCGTCCCCAAGGAAACCGACCTCCGCGCCCAGCTTGCGCAGGCTAAGGACCGGCTTAGGCGCCTGCTCTCCGCGCGCCTCGAGCACGCGGAGGCCCTCGTCGGCGGCCTCGCCCGGAGCGTCCGCCCCGAGACCCTCCTGCGTCACATCGAATCCCGCGAGCAGCGCCTCGACGACCTCTATACCATCGCCCGCAACCACCTCCGCGGGCGCGTCGCCCTCGAGGATCGCCGCCTCGACGGCCTCTTCGGCAAAGTGAAAAGCCTCGATCCCCTCGCCGTCCTCGCCCGCGGCTACTCCGTCACGATGGACGAGCGCTCGGGCACCATCCTCCGCGACGCCTCCAAGGCGAAGACCGGACAGCGGATCGTGACGCGCCTCCACAAGGGCGAGCTGGCGAGCGAAGTCACAGCCGTCAAGAAGGATGACAAACCATGAGCAAGGAAAAGAAGAAGAGTTTCGAGACGAGTCTCAAGGAGCTTGAGGAGATCGCGGCGGAGCTAGAGGCGGGCGACCTCCCGCTCGAGAAGGCGATCGCCAAATACGAGCAGGGCGTGGCGGCCTACAAGGAGTGCGCCCAGATCCTCGCAACGGCCCGCAAACGCATCGAGGTCCTCGTCAAGGACGATAAGGGCGAACGCCTCGAACCCTTCCCCCGCGCCTCCGAAGCCGACGGCGCGACCGAAGAGGACGACGACACCGACGAGGACGAGGAAGACGACGAGGAATAGCCCAGCAAGGGACAAAGAAGAAGGTCGCGGACGGTCGCTACCTCAAGTTTGGTTTTCGCGAGAAAGAAAGGACGATCCCGAATGCAAGAGCCGCATCCCCTGATCAGAGGAGGTTGCAGCCATGACTAGTCCTGACGCGTACCCCAATCGACAATTGGTTGTCTACGCTCTTTTCCTGCGCGGGGGCGACACCCGGCGAGTGCATACTGAGGATATAGCCTTGAAGTGCTTTGAGTTGTTCCCGGCATCATTCTCCTGGGTGAAGTACCCCCGGTACCCCGACAAGGACATCGTTCGCGTGGCACTGACCGATGCGAGGAAACAATCTAACGGTGCCCTCGTAGAAGGACGTGCCGGTCGGACCCGTGGACTCACAGCAAGAACCCAACGCGCACCCCTTGACGACGGATGGATTCTCACCACGACTGGAATCCAGTGGATCCGCGCGCACTTTGCAGAACTTGAGAAGATGGCAAGCGCTGGTGTGATGCGCGAGCATAGACAGCAGGTCCTTAAGCAGCTGAAGAGGATTAGAGAACACCATCTCTTCGCCTCGTACTCCCAGGACCCTAACGGGTTCAATCCATCCATCGGTGACATGGCGGACCTGCTCTGCTGTCGAGTCGACGCAGAAAACACAATATGGAAAAGCCGGTTTGATCGAGTACGCCGACAAGGCGAGTCGGGGAGTCAACCTGACATTCTGGACTTCATCGCGCGCTGCGAAAGAGCTTACCTGGAGCAGCGATGAAGCCTTTGAGGAGGGCGCGCTAGTGACAAAGAACAAGGCACGACCGCTGCAAGCTCACACACGTGCTCTGATCCAAGCCGCCAAGTACGCAGTCCGTGACGTGTACGACGCCATCGTTGAACTGGTTACCAACGCCGATGATCGCTACCAAGTCCTCAGGACGAGTGGTGTCATCGAAATCGAGGTAGAACGGCGTCGCGGAAAGATGCCAAGTATCCTCCGCGTTCGCGATTTTGCGGACGGTATGAACACCGACACGATGGACAAAAAGCTTTCGTGGCTGGGTGGGCGAGATAGCGGGCTTGAAAAGGGCGAGCTGGTGAGAGGTACTCACTCCAGGGGGGCCAAGGACGTAGCCGCCCTAGGACGTGTTCGCTTCGAGTCGATCGCGAGCGATGGACGATTCCACAGCTGCGAGATCACCCCCTTCTTCGAGTTCAAGCTAGATGATTCCCAAGAGGCAACTCCGGAACTCCGGGAGCGGATCGGTATCTCTGAGGGAAGGGGGACGCTAGTCACCATCGAGCTTGACGACACTCAGAGCGTACCGCAACACGATCATCTGAAAGACCAGATCCAGCGCCTTGTGAGCTTGCGAGGAATTCTATCGGATGAGAATAGAACGATTGTTCTTCGCGACCTCCCTAGAAAGCGCAAAGAGACCCTAAAGGCGCCAAGACTGGACGGAATGGAGCGCGTTAAGGAGACACTCCCGATCCCAGGGTACCCCGATGTGACGGCAAAACTGATCATATGTAGGTCCAAGCATCCATTCGAAAGGGAGCCCCAGCGGTTTAGATTGGGGGGCATCCTTGTTCTGTCGAAGCACGCCATCCACGAGGCCACTTTGTTCGACGCCGGCCTGGAGTCAGATCCCCACGCTATGTGGTTCTACGGAAGGTTGAGATGTCCGTACATCGACGAGCTCTGCATTCAGTTCGATGACAGATTTGAGACACAACAGCCTCCTGAGGAGTTCAACCCAACCTATCCGCTGGACCCCTCGCGCCGCGCAGGGCTGACCCGGGAACACCCGTTCGTCAAGGCGCTCTTCGCGGAAGCACTCAAGCGATTGAGGCCGCTTGTTGAAGAAGAACGCCAGCGGCAAGAACATGAGCGCGCATCCATCGAAAGCGTTGCCACGCGCAGGCGACTCAATGCACTGGAAAAGGCGGCCTTAGACTTTATCCAAGACTTCAGTGAAGAGGAGGAACCTGCAAGAGACCCAGAGGGCAAGCATCTTGGGCCTGGTTTTTTTGAGCGGGGCTTCGCGCTATCGCCACCTTTCATCCAGCTTGTAGTCGGCCATTCAGCGCTCTTCTGGCTGACCGTCCGACAGGAAACCTACCCAGAACTTGAAGTAGGGTCAGCAGTCCAGATCGAATGTCTCTCTCGGGAAGTTGTGGCCGACAAGCACTTCTGCGCCCTGGAACCGCACCCCACGCGAGAAGGTGTCTTGCGGGCCACTTGGAGGGTAACGGCGCTCAAACCTTCTGCTGCAACAGGAATTCTTGCCCGTGTAGGCCCGATCTCAGCGGAGGCCATGGTAGAGGTGTTCTCTTCGGAAGCCGACAAGTATCGGGACGTGACCCAACTGTCCTTCGGCAAGAAGAAGTATCGGCTTCGCACGGACCAGAAGCAGAAGAGAATTCGAATCCTTGCGCCGCTTCGGCTTGCGCCCCGGGGAACCCCCATTGAGGTAACCGTTGACAGCCGTCACTTCGCGATCGGCGGCCAACAACTGCTCAAGCCCTCACAGGAACTTCAGGTGGCAATCTGCGACCTCACCGTCCGGTCAGATGGCAAGGAAGCAACGGGAACTCTTACAGCCAAGCTGGCCGACATAGAGGCTGCTGCCAGCATTGCTTCAGTAATGCCGCCGGGCGGAGGTCTCTCGATCAAACTCGAGGACATAGATCTTGGGAATCAACGTTCCAGGTGGCGGCAGAACGAGAACGTTCTCGAAATTGCAGCGCGTCACCCTTCTTTACAGCGTTACCTTGGCGACAAGGAACACAAGTTCCCCGGACAAGACTCGAAGCACTTCAAACTGTTGCTCGCGGAAGTCGTAGCTGAAGCCGTGTGTGCACGCGTTGTCGGCCGCAACGTCCAAGCCAGGCCGGAAGAGTACGCGGAGGCTGACTGGGACAGCTACTATGCGCGGTACACCAAGCACATGACACACTTCCTGCCTATAGCGCACAAACTGATGTCACCTGAGCCGTAGGAGGAACGAATCTGAAGGCAGTGCTCGTCAGCTAAAGCGACTAGGAATCCGACAGAGCAGAGGCTATGGGCTCAGTTTAGGGACAGGTGTGGGGAAGGATTCGGGGCCGAACCGTTCCGGCATCTTGTGCATTTTGTGGCCCACCTCGTATCAGTCGCCCTCCTACGAACGACAGCTGCATGGATAGTTCTAGGTCGAGCAACGCAGGCCCTTACTGAGCGCAACGATCCTCCTCCTCGCCAAGCAGCCCCACCCTCCCCGCATTCACCGTCACCGCCCCATACTGATCCTCCACCTTCCCTTCCACGAGATACGGCCCATACCCATCCAGGAGGCGCGCAAACCTTTCATACGCCTGCGGAAAGAGTGTCGCTTCGAAAATCCCCTTCTCGTCCTCAAGGGTGACAAACTCCATCTCCCCCCCGCCCTTCGTTGACGTGTCGCGGAACGCGATCGCTACCCCCGCAATCCGGACGACTTTCCCCACCCTCGCCCGCAGGCGGGAGCTGTCGATGAGGCCCCGCCTTTCGAGCGCCGGCCGAAGGATCTTCATCGGATGCTCACCTGGGATGAGCTCCAGGATCGAAAGCTCATACGCGAGCTTCCGCCGCGCCGAATAGTCGGCGAGCCCCGCCCGCGCTAAAGGCATCGGCTCGACGGAAATAAGAGTCTCCCCGATAGCCTCCCGCGCACGCTTCGCCCCGGTCTTGAGCTCTAAGATCATCTCGGGACGGATGCGGCCCGTGAAATCGAGCGCCCCGCACAGGATGAGGCTCTCCGCCTCCGGCTCCGTGATCCTCACCCTTTCCAGAAAATCTCCCAGAGAGGAGAACGGCCTCCTCTTCCTCGCGCTTACGATCGACGCGATCGCCCGCTGCGAAAGCCCCTTCACATCCCCTAAACCGATCCGAATTGCCCCCTCCTCGATCGTGAACGCCTCCCCGGAGCGATTGACGCAAGGCGGGAGAATCCTGACCCCCAGCCTCTTCGCCTCCTCCAGGTGCGCCCGCTTCGGATACATCCCCCACTGGTGGTTCAAGACCGCCGTCATGAACTCGAGCGGCCAGTGCGCCTTGAGGTACGCAAGCTCATAGGCGAGGATCGCGTAGCTCGCCGCGTGAGCCTTGCAGAATGAATACGAGTTGAACTTCGCCATCTGCACCCCGGTCTCGCGCGCTAGGTCGAAGGGGATGCCGTTCGCGACGGCCTTCTTCATAAAAAACTCCGAGACCTCGAAAAGCTCCTCCCCCCTCGCTCTCCTCGCGATCGCCCGCCGCAGGAGGTCCCCCTCCTCCA
>JAZDKG010000134.1:0-2248 GCA_043803205.1 Planctomycetota bacterium | reverse complement strand
GAGGGGGATGGGTGGCGATGAAGCTGGATCAGTAAGCCTGACCCCCTTTCTCACTCCACAAAGTAGAATGTCCCCTTTAGTTTCCCGTCCCCTTTGGTTTCCCAAGGAGCGCCCGTCCGCAGGATCCAAAAGACGGCGTATAGGGCCTGCCGGCGGTTGCAAGAGGGACGGCCCCGCTTCTTCGGCGGAGGAACGATCTCTCGAATCAGCTCCCGTTCTTCATCCGTCAGCTCGTGCCTTCGGATCTGTGCTCTCCTGGCCGGGGCCCTGCCCTGTGCAGGACCCACTACCAGGCATATGGGCAAGAAAGCCTTTTTCAGACAGAGCCTAATCGCCTTCGACCTCTATTCTCCCTTTGAGGGTGATGCGTCGGTGAGGCATTGCCAAGCCGCATATACTTCGCGCACGTTTTCGGGTCGGGCGGCCAGCCCGAACTCGCACTGCGCAATCACCCCGCCGGACGGATCGTACAGCGCATCAACGACCCTTTCGACCGCGCGCGTCACTTCACGTGTGTCCTGTGCGGGCAGAACCTGCTGCCGATCGATCTCCCCCCAAAAGCATATCCGGCCTTTGAAGCGCCGGGCGATCTCCTCGATGTCCATGCAGAAGAGCTGGCTGTTGACGGCGTCCACCCCGATGTCGATCAAGTCCTCATAGATCTCCATGATGCACCCGTCGGAGTGCATGAAAAAGAGCTTGTCGGCCTTGTGGGCGATCTCAATGTAGTCGCGATACAACGGCTTGAACACCTCGCGCCAGATGGCCGGCGGGATGAGGAGCGCGCTTTGCGTGCCCCAGTCCTCGTTGATGGTGAGCGCGTCGACCGCCGTTTTCGCGAGCTTTTCCACCAGGAAGAGGTTGTATTCGTGAACTCGGTCGCGAAGAACGAGGAGTTCGCGTGGACCTTCTATCAGATCGACGAGCAACTGCTCCATCGTTCGAATATCCTGCATGCGCTCAAACAGGCCACCGGTCCTTGCGGTGACAAAGCGGTCCGTTTTCGCGCAGCTGTCATCAAGATGATCGAATGCTCCCTCCCACATCTCGTACGGGGGGCGGACGTGATCCAGGTCGCTCCACGTCGCGACCAGAGGCTCTCTCACCTCGCCGACGAGACCGTCTTCAAGACTGAAGAATCGGCAGCCCCACGCGTCGACGTAGTCTCCTTTCGCGTAGATGTCGCCCTTCATGCACGCTGGCCGCTTGGGATGCACGTCCGCGGGGGCGAAATCGCGAGGAAACTCCCTTTGAAGGGCCTCAAGCTCCCGGCCGTATCGGGCCTCGGCCCAGGGCAGGACCCAGAGATCTCTGGGAACCCTCGCCGGTTTTTCGAAACGCACAGCTTTCTCAACAATCTTCCGCGAGCTATCCATTGTTGTCTCCATGAAAGCAAGTCGGTCTTATGCATTGAACGCGCCGTCGGCGGATGACGCCACGCCGGGCTCAGAGCGCGTAAAAAACCAGCGACTCCGAGGTCAGCGCCCCTTCCGGACGCACGGTGAGTCCCTGCTTCATGAGGGTAAGCCCGTCGATCTTGGACGACCGGCCGCTGTTGTCGAAGGTGACGCGGCAGCGTCTGGACAGGTCCGGGCCTCGCAGCCGCAGCAGGTATTCCGGCTGGTCCGGCGCCGAAAGCTGGAAGACCCCACAGATGCCTCGCGCGCGGTCGCGGGAGGCAAGCTCCAGCACCCCCCATCCCTGGGGATCAGAACCCTTCGGGGGAAGAAAACGGGTCGGGAGTCTTTGTTTGCCGCAAGCACGGCCTCCGGGGGCTCGTCATCCGTCCCCACTTGCGCCCATACGTCGCCCGCTAATGATACCACGCCCCGATTGTTGCCGCAACTTCCTGATCCGTTGGCTGGGCGTCTCGAATCGCTGATGCCGCCGGCCGCCTCCGAAAAAGGTGTGGGGAGTCGCTCTTCTGAAAGCCTCCTCAATCGCTGGTGAGCATGAGGTTATGGGTGATGACGCGGAGGTGGACAAGCTCATCGAGGTGGTGAAGTTTGGGGGTTGGCTGCGTGCGTCGACGACGAGCGAGGAAGGGAAGATCACGACGGTGCTGGAGTTGTCGGCGCCTGCCGGGAAGTGAGGGGGGGGTCGCCACCAAGGCGCGAAGACACGAAGGGGGACACAAAGAAGATGGGGGGAAGGGGAAGCAGAGAAGAGTCCGGGGGACTTGACGAAGTCCCCCTGGCCCCCTTTCTAGGGGCGGCGGAAACGCGGGGCGCGTTCCGCCGCGAGAGTG
>JAZDKG010000133.1:0-2531 GCA_043803205.1 Planctomycetota bacterium | reverse complement strand
GTGGTGCCCCCTACAGGGCTCGAACCTGCGACACGCGGATTAAGAGTCCGCTGCTCTGCCAACTGAGCTAAGGGGGCGACATATCTATAAGTCGATGGGGGAAGATTGTCAATAGCGCAGATGCGGATGTTCGCGGGATGGTCCGCCGGCGGGCAATCCCTACCGTGTCGGCAGTCTCCCGGCGACCAACTCCACCGTGACGATCTCCCCCGCCCCTGCGACGAGACGGATGCTTCCCTCACGCATGGGCAGGCGCTTGAGTCTCCTCTCGGACAGCAGCACCCGATACGCGCGCCGCACGGGGAACCCTAAACGCAGGGTCGAGCGAACGCGCGACGCCGCGAGGTTCACAAAGCGCACAATGATGGAACCGCCCCGCTCGCTCTCCTTGCAGGCCGCTAAGAGAAGCTCGCCCGAGCTCTCCTGAAGGAAAGAGGCGCTTGCCGGCACGGGACCCGTTCGAGGCAGAAGTCGGATGGCGGTCTGCTCCATGCGGGGACTGTCGGCGCCGTGTTCCACGGTGGATCGGCCGTCCTTGGCACGGCGCACTCGGATGGGCGCTAGATACGCAGCGGCAACCGCCGCGAGTTGTGCCTCGTCGACCTTGGCGGCATGCGGGTAAAGGGCGTAGCGGAAAACGTGCGTGCCCGGACACTGGGCGTCGGGAGTGGGGAGCCCCGGACCCGCGTGGCCGTTGCGGGTGAGGAGGTCGTCCCGCGAGAGCCACCCCACGCACCGCAGGAGCGTCAGCGCCAGTCCCTTCTTGGCGACGCCCTGCACCTCGTATTCCGGCAGACCTTCGTTTAGGAGGCACAACCCCGAACGTCCGTCCGCGAGGTCCACGAAATCCTTCTGGTGCCGCGTCGGAATGGGCTTCTGCTCCCACCCCTTGCCGTCAGGAATCCCGTTACTCCGGGTGAACACGTCGAAGTGCTCTCGCACGCGGTGTGTCTCGCACGAGAGCCCCGCGCCGAAGAGTACCCGCAGGCGGTGGTCCCTCGCCGTGTTCGTCACGGTCGTCTCGAACCGGAGGATGCTCGCCTCCGAGAAGAGGGTCACATCGGTCCTGATATCGAGCGCCACGGTCCGGCGCGAGCGGTTCCCCCTGTCCTCCGTGAGCGACTCCGGCACGCGCAGGCGGCGCGCGATCCGCCACGTCGTCTCCAGGGGACTCGCGCGCAGGAGACGTACCCGGGCGTTCTTCCCGCGGCTCGTGATCGTGAGAGAGTTCCGAAGCGGCGAATAGTCGTACTCGTCGCCGGCGTCCTCGGTGTCCTCAAACACGTGCAGACCCCGGAAGCGTCGTCCGGTCGCCCGGTGCACGAGATCGATCCTCCCGTCGGGTCGGATCGCAAAGGCTAGATGACCGTTGGCCGCCCCGCGCGCCGTCACGCGGAGGTCCGTCCCCTCCGGCGCGCTTCCGTCGCCGAGCGAATAGAGCGTCGTCCCGAAAGCGGGAAGCTCCGCGCGGAACAGAATGTCGAGCTCCAACCCGTCCAGCAGCTTGCCGCTGCCAAACTTCTTGGCCGCGCGCCGCGCGCGGACCACGGAAGGGATCGGCCTCCCCCTGCCGTCCAGAACGCACGGGGAGTTGGGCTTCCCAAGATCGCCTCGGCCGATCCAAACGCGTGCGCAGGCGACCTCGGCCCTTCTCGATAGCACCGGGTTGAACGCGAGGAGGGGGATGCCCTCCGCGGCGGAGGCGTCGACGGCGTTGGCAACATCGCGCGCCGACTCGTCCGAAACGATGGAAGCGATCCGCGACACCTCCCGGAATCGCTCAAGCATGTCCCGGTGGACCTCATCGCCGGAGCAACCGCAGATGTCGTCGTGCGGATGGTTCTTGAGCAGCGTCCGCCAAGCGCGCCTGAGGAAGCCCCTGTGGTCCGTGCCCCCGATGAGCATCCTCGAAAGCGCAGCGAGGGGCTCCGCATAGCGCACGAGTTCCGTCTCCGCCGCGTGGTTAAGCTGCTTAAGATACATCCGCGCGCTGTAGACGCCGGAGAGGATGATATCATAGCGCGACCTCGTGAATTCTCCGGAGAAGGTCGGGAGTCTGCGCGCGCGCCTGCGCACCTCGGCGGCGAGCAGTCCCGGATGGCTGTGCCGGATGGTCCACTGGGGGAGCTTCTTCGCCGCGAAGGCGAGGAGTCTGGGAAGGTCTTTATGCGCTTCGTGGTGGTCCACGCCATTCCAGAGGGCCGCGACGGCGACGTGGCTCAGCGGGAGGAGTTTGGCCGTCTCTTCTTCGACTTGTCTTGCGGCGAGGGCGGGGTGGGTCCTGAGGTTGTCCGCTATGGCGGCCCAGGAAAAGGGCAGGCCGAGGCATCGGAGGTTCGCATAGGACTTGCGCTGCCAGAGAGTGAGCATCCTGGTGCCGTCAGGCGCGACCCAGAGGAACTCGGTCCCCAGTCGTTCCCCCTCGTCCCCCACGCCCCGCCAGAAAATGATGCAGTCCAGGTCAAACCCGCGCGCAAGTTGCGGGAGCTGCGCGATATGTCCGAAGGGATCGGGCACGTAGCAGGCCTTCG
>JAZDKG010000132.1:0-2125 GCA_043803205.1 Planctomycetota bacterium | reverse complement strand
ATCCCTGTCGCTCGACGGCTCCACCCGCACGAGGTCCGTCACGCGGATGGGGGCGTTCTCCTGCGCCTTGCGCCCGGAGAGCCTCCGACGGTACTCCTTCGGCCGAAGCTCCCGGAAATACAGGTACGGATGCACCGCGTGTCCTACGTCCGGGACCTCGCAGAGGTTCCACACGAGCATCGACATGTAGTACTCATACGACTTCGTGATCGTGAGGAAGTACGGGTCCGTGATGTACGCCACGTCCCGGATGGTCCGCGTCACGATCCTTCCTCGACGATACCAGGTGTCCGTCCAGCCGTTCCACTCCTCGCACAACAGGTTCACGTCCGCGTACGGCTGCATGTACGGGTCCGCGAAGGAGACCTTGCTCACGCAGCAATCGGGCTTCACCCGCTTGGCCTTCTCATAAATCAGCTTCTGGACCTTCATGCTCATAAGGTCTCCGATCCCCCAGTCCGGGTCATGGAAGTCGAAATGACGCGGATCGGGGGAACGCCAGTGGTTGGAGCGCAGCCAGTCGCAGTTGAGACAACCCCGCTTCTCCGACAGGATGAACTCCACCGCGGAGAGGATGAAAGCCCTCCCCTTCGGATGCGTCCAGTCCACGAGAGCGTACTGGGGCTGCGCGTCGTAGTTTTCGCAGGCATACTTCACGATGACCGACGGGTCCCTCGGTCGGCAGAACGCCTCCGGGTGCCTCTGATGGAATTCCGCTTTTCGGTTCACCATGAAAGGGTGCACGTAGTAGCAGACCCGGACCCCCTTCTTGCGCAAGTCGTCCACCGTCCGTCGGAAACCCTCGGCTCCCCCCAGCGTGTCGACGGGCGTATAGTCCCCGTAAAACCGGTACGCCCCCTGCTCGACCACCACGAGCATCTCGTCCGTCTGGAGCGATTCCTTCACGCGGAACGTCCAGTCGAGGAGATTCGCCGTCGAGAAGATCGCCTTCTGCTTCTCGGGATCCTTCTCTTCCTTTGTGCGCCGCCAGTGTTCGAGATACGGCTTGAAGATCGGCTTTGTCCACCACGCCGGATGATCCCCACGCTTCTTCACGGTAACCCCCAGCCGGTCCGAGATCACGCGGTGCTCGTCCAGCACGCCCTCCGCCTGCCGCAGCCCGGGCACGAAGTATACGACGGGCATGCCCGCCTCCCGGCATCCCGGCCGCAGCGCGTCGAACGTGAGCGCGAGCAACCTGTCCTTCATCGCGAGTCGCGTCACCCCTACGGGAAGCGCCCGCGGGATCGAGAACCCCACCCATCCGGCCGGCGTCTCGATGGCGAACGCGCGCGCGGGCATGTTCCAGACGAAAGTCGGCGGATTGTCCCCCGGGTCAGTGAGCCCCGCTCCGTCCGCCCCGAAGACGTTCATGATGTCAAGATACGCGCTCGAGATCCCGACTTCTTTGTCAAGGTTGCGATCCCACGCCCGGTCCCATCCGTCCGATACAAAGCTGTGCCAGCGCTCGCCCGCGTACCGCACTTCGGGGAAGTAGCTGAACGTCTCGAACGCCTTGCGCTTCGTCTCGACCCAGTAGGCTACGTGTCCCTCCCGAACGGCGAGGCACGCCCTCCCAAGCCCTGGGATCGTCGCGTGGTGTCGTCCGTCCGGAGTCTTGCGCCATCCGAGAAGGCGATGGCGTTTGCCGTCCGAGATCGGAGCGAGCATGAGCTCCGCCATCCTTTCTTCACCTTTGAGGAGTGTCAGGCTTTCCCCGTCTATGACGTAGGACCACCCCTCCCAATCGATCCGGAAGGTGCTCCTTGGCGCCGGCTTCCTTCTTGTCATTTCGCTTCCTTTCCCCAGGCTTCATCCGAGGATCGCGTGCTTCCCCGTCATTCGTCCCTCCGGCTCTCAGGCGAGCCGGTAGCGGATGCGGTAGTATAACGCCTGGAGGGCGCAATCCTCCACCTTCATCTCGACGTGCGTCTCCCCGTCCGCCGAAGCGATCTTCGCGGGCCACCGGCGGACCTTCCCCTCGTGCGGCACCATCTCCACCGCCAGCACCTTCGCCCCGGGGGGGATCTCCACCCGCACCCGCCGCGTCTCCGTCGTGGCGATGCGCGCCTCGGACTCGCTGTAGGTTACCGCCGTCCTCCGGCTGAGCGCCTTGGCGGCGTAC
>JAZDKG010000131.1:0-13165 GCA_043803205.1 Planctomycetota bacterium | reverse complement strand
TACGACAACATCGATCACGCCGAATCGAAGGACCCTTCGACCGTCCGGTACTGCCTGGGGCTAGCGCGGCTGCGGCGGGACGGGTACGTGGGGCTCTACGCCACGCGATATCGCGAGGGACGGGTGAACACACAGGGGCTCATGTCGGCGGGAACGAAGCTCATCATCAACGCGAGGTGCGCGCCAGGGGGGTCGGTCCGGGTCGAGGTCTGCGACAACTTCGACGAGGCGCTGGAGCCGTGCACGTTTGCGAACTGCGACCCCATGACGGGGGACAGCGTCGCGCACACGGTCACGTGGAAGGGGAGCGCCGAGATCCCGGTGCGGGATTGGCGCAAGCTGCGCTTCGCGCTGCGGGACGCGGAGCTTTTCTCTTTCCGGTTTGTCGGGAGCGGGCCCGAATAGGCCCGTTCAGTCCCCGCCACTTTCCTGCGTCGGGCGGAAGGGGCCGTAGCGTGCCCTACGCAGCATCTCGATTCCCTCGGCGAGGAGTTTCTTGTCCTGGAGGATGTAGTGGCGCTGGGCCAAGTCCTGCGAGGACATGCCGGCCCGGGCGTCGCGGAGGGCGGCGGTTCTGATGTCCCTGAGCAGCCCGCCATGGTCGAGGCCGTCGCGGACGTTGTAGGCGTAGGTGGCGCACAGGAGGGTGAAGAGGACCATCTCGAGGAAGCGTCCCGAGGGGCGGCGGGCGAAGCGCACGAGGGTCATGTATCCCAGGCACAAGAGCGGGGCCGAGAGCGTGGCGAAACGCCTAGCGTCGATGATGTAGTCTTTTCCGAACCCCGTGCGCGCCCATCCGATCGCGAGGGCCAGGAGGAGGACGCTTGCCAGGCACATGATGAGTCCGGAGCTCACCTCGCGGCTGTCGGGGTCGGCGATCCAACTCGTCAAGAGCACGGCGGCCGCGACGAGCGCCACCGCCGCACCGATCAAGACGGCACCCGTAGAGGTCAACATCCCTATTGAGCCGAGGCTCGACCCCAGGAAAGCGAGGGCGCCAAGGAGGGTCTCGCCGGCGGCGGCCTCGGGACGCTCGGCCCCGGCGTTGAGCCCCACGAGATAGAAGCCGGCGAGCAAGATCACGGTCATCCCCAGCGAAGCGAGGAAGATACCGCGGGACAGGCGTCCCGGGGCGTTGGAGCGCAGGCGGCGCGCGCCCAGGTAAACGAGCCAGAGGCCGAGCGGCGGCACGAGCACGACGCCGTTCCCCCCGGAGAGCCCCAGCGCGACGAGCATGGCCCATATAAGGAACGCGCGGCCACAGGTGACCTCCCGGCGGACCTCGGCGATGCAGGCTATCGCCAGGCAGAAGACCGCCGATGAAAGGACGAACTGAACGAGGATGCTCCACAGGAAGCAGGAGGCATGTCCCAGGTGAAGCAGCGCGAAGGGGAAGACGACGTCGGTGTACCACAGGCGGCCACGAATACGCCTCGCCGCGGCGATGAGGGCGAACGAAGCCAGCCCGAAGAGGAGGACGTTACCGTACATGCCGACGCGGAAGTCGCCTCCGCTTGCCTGCACAAGACCGATATAGATGAGCCGCGGGAGGACGAGCCGGTGCCCATTGTAAGGGGACCAGAGCCAGGCCGGGGTTATGGGCCTTTCGCCCGTCAACTGAGGGATGAAGACGTATTCATCCCAAGTGGGGAAGTTCACGCCGTAGCGGGCGACGTAGGCGAGGGCGAGGGTGAGGGTGAACGCCCATACCCCCCACACAAAGAGGGAAGGCCCGAAGCGTCCGGCGAGGGCCCTTTCAGGGCAGACGAGGGCCGTTTCCGAAGAAAACGCATCGTTCATGACGGTGATCTCACCTCTCGTAGAACCAGGAAAGAGGAAGGATCCGGTGCTTGGGCTTGCTTATGACCTCCTTGGGGCGTCTGCCGGCGCCGTGAGAGTAGGCGACGATCACCTCGTCGCCATGAACGGCGACTGTGGGATACGTGGAGAACCCCCAGCCTTTCGGGATCTCCCCGACGTCGTCGAGGGCGCGGACGAGGATGACCCTCTCTTCGGGGGCGATGCAGCCGGCTTCGGGGAGACAGGGGTGCCACTCGAGGGTGTGGAAGTGTTTCCAGGTTTCGCCGTCGCTCGTGACGGCGGCGCTGAGGCGGTTTCGGCGCAGACCCCGCTGGATCTCATTGGCGCTGGCCTGGTTCCAGACGCACAGGAGATCTCCGGTCTTGGGGATTCGGCGCAGCGCGCAGGGGGCGAAGTCGGTCGCAAGCATCGTGGGCTTGGGGATGCTCCAAGTCGTCCCCTCGTCCTCGCTCGTGGCCTGGAAGAGCCTTCCCATGGGGGTGCGAATGAGCATGAGGAGGCGGCCGTCGCGGAGCTGGTCGAGGGCAGGCTCGTCGCAGGTGACGAAGTTGTCCCAGCCGTCGTGGAGGTAGCCGAGGATCTCGGCCCTGGAGCGGGCCCAGGTCTTGCCCTCGTCGTCGCTGTAGTAGCAGTAGGCGACCTCGAACTCAGGGTGGTGGCCGTGGCCCTCGATGTCGAGGCGCTCGCCGTCCACCCAGCCGACGGCGGTCTTGCGATGGATGTCGCCGGCCCAGTGGCACCAGCGGACGGGCTGGATGAGGCGGCCGCTCTTGAGCTGTCTCAACGTGTCGTAGAGGGGCGTGCCCTTGTCGTGGCCGGGATTGACGAGGACGTCGTCGGACCAGGTTTCGCCGTCGTCGTGCGAGGTGCGGAAGAAGAAGTTGACGACCTCCTGATTTCCGCCGACGGGATAGACCTGGGTCCAAGTCATGCCGAGGCGGCCGGATTTCATTTTGACGGTGCCGGCGGGCCCGTTGTAGCCGCTAGCGCCGCCCATGGAGTGGAGCTTGCCTGCGGGAGGCTTGGGGAGCTCGAGCTTGGGAAGGTATTCGTAGGTCCTGCCGCCGTCGCGAGAGAGGGCCCGGAAGTGGTGGGAGTCAATCGCGCCGAGGGTCCCGTCGTCACGCTCGAAGTATGAGACCTGCCCCCAGAACTTTGAGAGGACGGCGTCACCTTCGGGGGCGCCTCCCTTGAGGAGGACAGACCAATCGCGCTCCTTTTCGTCGGGGCGGTCCATCAGCTCGACGATGTTGGCGAGACTTGCCGGTTTGCCGGGCTTACCTGGTTCGGCTTTCTTTTTCACGTGAGCGTCCTTTCAGGGTTTAGGGGCTCGAACAGAACCAGACACGGCCGCGACGCTTTGAGGAGGAGGACTGATATGATGGCGCGGGAATGGTCGCGTCCCTTCGGGTTGCGGCGGGCCAGCGTCTGCTGCTGCGTTGCTCCTCGTCGCCATATCGGTCTTTTGATATGCCTCCTCGTCGCGCCTAGCATCAGACGCCGTCGCGCTCGCAACGCGACTCGCGCCTGGTTCTGTTAGAGCCCCTTATTTGGGAACAGCCGACGGGCGGGAATCATACGGGGCCTGCCAGCGCAGGGCAAGCAGTCGCCGACGCGAAGGGGAAGGGGCGCTTGAAGTTGACACGGGCCGGCGGCATGGATAAGATGCCGCTTCGGCGCGAGGGGGAAGCGCAAGTTCCGTCGAGGATGAGCCTTGTGAGCAAGAAGGTCGAGGTCGCCTACCAGCAGTGCATCCGTCCGTCGTGCGGGGCGCAGTTCGACGTGTGCGAGAGCTTGAGCCGCTGTCCGCGGTGCGGGGAGCTTCTGGACGTGCAGTACCGATGGGAGAAGGTGAAGCTTCCGAAGAGGCTCAAGGAGTTCTCCGAGGGTTTCGGGAGGGCCAGGCGCACAGGGTCGGGGGTGTGGCGGTACGAGGCGCTTCTGCCGTTTGCGCCCGAAAACGCGATCATCTCGATCGGGGAGGGGAAGACGATCCTCGCGAATTCGTCCGGGGTGGAAGAATACACCGGGATGAAGAGCGGACGGGCCTACCTGCAGTATGAGGGCCTCAACCCGTCGGGATCGTTCAAGGACAACGGGATGACGGCGGGGTTCACGCACGCGAACATGGTGGGGGCGAAGTGCGCAGCGTGCGCGTCCACTGGGAACACGTCGGCGTCGCTAGCGCTCTACGCGGCGGCGACGGGGCTTATGCGCGCGATCGTGTTCGTCGGGAGCGGGAAGATCGCGTTCGGGAAGCTGAGCCAAGCCTTAGAGGCGGGGGCTCTGACGGTGCAGATCGACGGGGACTTCGACGACGCGATGGCGCGCGTGCAGGAGGCGAGCGCCCGGGAGGGGATCTACCTCCTCAACTCGGTGAACCCCTTTCGCCTCGAGGGGCAGAAGACGATCATGTACCGGGTGCTCGAGGGGCTGGGGTGGGAGCCGCCCGACTGGGTGATCGTGCCCGGGGGGAACCTGGGGAACTCGAGCGCGTTCGGGAAGGCGTTCGACGAGCTCAACAAGCTGGGGTTACTAGCGAGGGTGCCCCGCCTAGCGGTGATCAACAGCATCGGCGCGCCGACGTTCGAGAGGCTGGTCAACGAGCGGAAGCTCGCATGGAACGAGGGGAAAGTTAACGACACGACGATCCAGGGATACTACGCGGAGCTGGACGCACGAGGCGAGAAGGCCCGGACGGTGGCGAGCGCGATCGAAATCAACCGGCCGGTGAACTTGAAGAAGGCGCTGCGGGCGCTAGCGGTGACGGAGGGGGTGGTGCGCACAGCGAGCGACACGGAGATTCTGGACGCGAAGGCGGTGGTGGGGCGGTCGGGGCTGGGGTGCGAGCCTGCGAGCGCGGCGAGCGTCGCGGGGTTGAAGAAGCTGGTCGCGGAGGGGGTGATCTCGAAGAGCGACCGGGTCGCGTGCGTCCTCACGGGACACGCGCTCAAGGACCCGAACATGACGGTGGCGTATCACGGGTGGGAGGAGGAGGCATACCAGGAGAAGTATGCGGGGTACGGGTTGGGGGCGCGAGGGCTCCGGAACCTGCCCGTGAGCGCGCCCAACGAGATCGAGTCGATCCTCGCGAAGGTGAGGGAACACCTTTGCGGACAGGCTTCATCCTAGGAGGGAGGACGGGGATGATCCGCATCGCGGTAAACGGAGCAGCCGGCAGGATGGGACAGCGGGTGATCGCGCTTGCGCTGGCGGAGGGGGACCTCGAGGTCACGGAAGCCTTGGAGAGCCCCGAGAGCGCGGCGGTGGGGAAAGCGCTGTCGGAGATCGTGCCGGGGGGGCCGGCAGGGGTCCGGGTAAGCGCGAAGCTCGCCGGGGCGCCCGACGTGCTCATCGATTTCTCGACGCCGGCGGGGACGTTAGCGCGCATAGCGGAGTGCCGCGGGAAGAAGACCGCGGCGGTGATCGGGACGACGGGGTTCAGCGCGCAGGAACGGGAGAAGGTGGAGGCGGCCGCGAAGGAGCGGGCGATCCTCGTCGCCAGCAACATGAGCGTGGGGGTGAACCTGCTTTTTGAACTCGCGGAGACAGCGGCGCGCGCGCTGGGGGCGGGGTACGACGTCGAGATCGTCGAGGCGCACCACCGGCACAAGAAGGACGCGCCCTCGGGGACGGCGCTTACGCTGGCGAAGCGGATAGCGGCGGCGCGAGGGCTCACGGAGAAGGCGCTTCGGCACGGGAGGGAAGGCATTACGGGAGAGCGGCCCCGCGAGGAGATCGGGATGCACGCGGTGCGCGGTGGGGACATCGTGGGGGACCACACGGTGATCTTCGCGACGGAGGGGGAGCGGATCGAGCTCGTGCACCGGGCGCACAGCCGGGACATGTTCGCGCGGGGGGCGCTGCGGGCGGCGCGGTTCCTTGCGGGGAAGAAGCCGGGATTGTACTCCTTCGCCGACATGGCGGGGTCCGCGGCGCAGAGGGGAAGGTGACGGGGCGATACGCCGGCGTGCGGGACGCAAGGGAAGCCCATATCAGATCGATCCGGCCATGCGGCACGTCGTAGACGGCCGAGCGAAAACCCGCCACGCTGCCTCGACTCTGGACGGTTCACGATGATCGTGAACCGTCTATCGTCCGGGAAATCCCGGCTCGAGGAAAGGGAAGCACGTTGAAAGCGCGAATAGTCTTGATCCTAGCATTGGTCATGCTCGCCGTCGCATCAGCGCCGGTCACAGCCAAGGCGCAGGATCTTTCTCCAATGGACGGCGGGCCGGTGCCGGCAAGCAATCTGCAGGGGAAGAAACTCATACGCTGGGCGGCGGAACTCACGAACAAGACGCCGGCGAGTGAGGTGCCGGGGAAGGTGAAAGCGTGGCAACAGGCAGGATACGACGGACTATGCTTTAACATCTCCAGTCACCGTGACGGCTCTGAACCCCAGGCCCTTCACGAGGCGCAGATGTTTTTCAGGTGGTGGAGTCTCATCACGCGGACTCGCGAGGAGTTCGCGCCCGATATCCAGGCATTCAAATCCGTCGAGGATTGGGGGCGTCTGACGGACAACTTTCTGCTGACGGGGGTGAGGCCGTTGTACACGGAGGCTGAGCGAGCGACAGGCAAGGAAAGGTGTCCGGACTGGTTCAAGGATGAGGACTTTGAGATCGTGCTCTCCAACGCGCGCCTTGCGGCCGGCATCGCCAGGGAGATCGGCTTCAGGGGCATCGTGCTGGACACCGAGGCGTATGGATGGGCCACGAAGGGGGCGTGGAGCGCTCCGTGGAGCTACCCCGGCTACAAGTCCGGTTGGTACAAGTCGTGCGGCCACGCAGAGCCGCTGCCGTTCGTCGAGGTGGCGGCGAAGGTGCGCCAGCGCGGTCGCGACTACGCGCAGGCGCTCTCGGAGACGTTTCCAGAGATCGTGCTGCTGGTGGCCCCGGGCCTGTATGAGGCCGCATGGGAAGGCGCCGCAGGCAAGACCCTCGCTGAAAGCCAAAACGCCCTGTGGCCTGCGTTCGTTGACGGGATCCTGATGGGGCTCAGCGAGCAGGGGTTGCTCGTATCGTTGAACGAATCGACATACGTCATGTCCCAGTACACTCACCTAGCGACAAGGCGGGACATCGCGAAGGAACAGGCGCTCGTCACGAGCACCGTCCCCGAAATCGCCAGGCAGCGAATCAGCTTCTCCGCGGGTCTCTGGACGGACGCGGCGTACGGCAGCACCGGCTCGTTCAGCAACACCGACCCCGAAGCCAACCACCGGAACCCCGAACGGCACGAGCACGCCACCGCCAACGCGCTCGCGGTCTCGGACCACTACGCCTGGCACTACGGAGAAGCATCCTTCTTCCTCCAGTGGGGCGAGGGATACCCCTTCAAGTCCGGCTTCGACAAACGATACCAGACGCCGCCCCCCCTGATACGCGCCTATTGGCGCGCAAACGAGCGCGCGCATGAACCTCACGACCTGGACTGGGCCCCCGATCCCACGTTCGACACCAGCGACTACACGCAGTTCAATACGGACGCGTCCAAGCGCAACCAGGCGTTCTGGGAGGCCAAGGAAAAGGAAGGATATGAGGTGGCCCTGAAGCTCCCCGAGTATTGGCGGTTCCTCTACGACCAGGAGAGACTGGGCAGGTTCCGCCCCTATCCCAAGTTCCTCAACGCCTGGGCGGGGCATAGTTGGTTCCAGGTCAGCTCCAAGAAGTGTTGGCAGTCCCAGGGCATCCGCGTTAACGGATATGCCTGGTACGGGACCACGTTCGACGTGCCGGCGGACCTGGACGTGGACTCCCGCGAGCTCTTCCTTACCTTCAGCGTCTACGGCTCGGGCGCCGTCAACATCTACCTCAACGGCGGCTGGATCGGCTATCTGCCCAAGAACCCCATGACGGACGTGACCAAGAACCTCAAACCCGGCGAGAAGAACATCCTCGTCCTCGGCTTCCTGAACGAGAACGGCCCCGGCGGCCTCGCCGGGGACGTCAAAATCCTCACGCGCAAGAAGGACTGAATGGAGAAGCGATCGTGAACGACACAAAGAAACAGACTGGTGCCAGGACCAAGCGCAGGCGGTTCATCTACAACGACGATGGGGGCGGGATGAAACATATCAAAGATCCCGACCTCGGCTGTTATTTTGCGAAGCGTCTCGAAGGGCATCTCCGTCGCGATTCGATCGACACCGTGTTCTTCTGCGGCCACGACGACTGGGCGAAGGTCTTCTACGACTCGGCGGTGGAAGGCGTCGCCTTCAACTGCGACGCACCCGTTCGGGCGCTGCTGGATGGCGGGATCGATCCCATGCAGGCAACCATCGACTACTGCCGTGAGCGCGGGCGGGAGATCTTCTACTCGTTCCGCATGAACGACATCCATGACAGCGTCACGGGGGACATCGGTCCGTGGAAACAAGATCACCCGGAATGGCTCATTGGAACCCGCGACGCGCTGCGTTCGAAGCACCCCGACGGGCGGCTCACGATCCAAGCGTGCCTGTGGGCGTCCATGGACTTCACCGTGCCCGAGGCGCGGCGGCACATCGCGCGCTGCATCGAGGAAGTGATGGAGCGCTGGGACTGGGACGGTTTCGAGTTCGACTACTCGCGGAATGCGTCCCTGTTCAAGTCCACGTACCGCGAGCGCCATGCCACCGACGCCGAGCGCGACGTACTCACAGCATTCCAGCGTGAGCTGAGCGAAATGGCGCGGACCCGATCCGCCCCCTCCGGGCAGCCTTGCCTTGTCGCGGCCGTCATTCCTGAGACCGTGGCGCTTTCCAACTACGTGGGAATCGACATCGAAACGTGGCTCCGCGAAGGTCTGCTCGACATGATCATCGCCGGCGACGGCTACGTCCCCTTCAGCCCTGGCGCAACGGAGCTCGTCGCGCTGGGCCATCGGTATGGCACGCCCGTCTACATACGCACCAACGCCAACGGGGATCGCGATCGGCCCTTCCACCACCATCCGGAGGCATGGCGGGCGGCAGCCTACAATCACTGGACGGCGGGCGCGGACGGACTCTACATCTTCAACACCTATGACTCGAAGATGTTCGAGCGTGACGGCGCCGATATCCTAGCAGAGATGGGCGATCCTGAGAGGCTGCGCTTCCTGGACAAGCTGTACCTGGTCCACTGGAACCACGAATTCGTCCGGTACGGGTACGGTGACATCTACTACTACATGCCTCACGAGAACATGCTGCCGATGCCGCTCGCGCGGGAGGACAGGCGCGTGGAATTCGTGTGTCTGGAAGACCTCGAGGGCGCCGTAGCGACCGGACGAACACCCGAGATCACCTTGCGCCTCGGCGTCGAAAACGTCGATCCCGGCGGTGTGTGTTCGTTCACACTCAACGACACTGCCCTCCCGGAACCGTGCAACATGACCGAAAGTGACTCCGAGCGCGTCTTCCAGTACGCTCTCGCACCACACCATGTGATCCGAGGAACAAATACGATCCGCGTCGGTCGCTGCCCGAAGTCTCGCAGCGACGCGGCCGCCGCGCTCACGCGCGGCGAGTTGTGGATCCGGTACGGCAATCAGACATTCGCCTGAAGGGGATGTGGGAAGTGACTGACGAGTTACAGCGGTTCGGATGGTGTTGGGACCATAGCACGAACTGGACGCCCGCGGTCCACGGCCGGCAGACGATCGGAACGAACCGCCCCTACGAGAAACGTTCCGAGGTCTTTCCGGCCGATTTCAAGCGTCTGCTCGACTTTCTCGGGCGTAAGGAGCTCACCGGACTCCGCGCGTGGGGACCGCTCCGCGAGGTCCGAGGAGGCGTGGCACACGACGAATAGGAATTTCTCAAGCGGGCTTGGCCGGCCCGCTTCATCGCCGAGTACGGCGCAACGTAGAAAGGTCGCGCCAATGCGCAAAGAACCATTCAGCGTCATTCTGAGTTTCGACATGGAGACCGATCTCGGCTCCTACACCGCCGACCACGAAGGGATCGAGCGAGGGACGCCGCCCCTTTTGGACGTCCTGAAAGCCGGCGCCGTTCCCGCGACGTTCTTTTTCACCGGCGACGTCGCCGACAAGTGTCCGCAGGTGGTCAGGCGCGTGGCGAAGGAAGGCTATGAGATCGGGTGTCACGGCCTCTACCATGAGACCCTTGGCGATCCCATGTTTGCGCTTCCCTACAACAACCCCGTTCTCCAGGAAGAGGTGGAAGGCCGGCTGAGCGAGGGCACCCGCCGGGTGAAGAAAGCCTGTGGGAAGAAACCCGTCAGCTTTCGCTGCCCGCGCCTCTGGGGCAGCACGCGCGTCGTGAAGGCCCTCGACAAGCTCGGATACGCAGCGGATTCGTCGTTTCCGCTCTTTCGCTATCTCGAGCCTTTCGTGCCCTACCATCCTTCCGTGCGCGACTGGCGCAAGAGAGGTCGCATGCGGATCGTCGAGATCCCGCTCTTTTGCGACCTCGCGGCACAGAGCAAAGACCCGATGGGACGCGACCGGGACCAATGGCCCCTCTTTCGGACTAAGGGCCACCGCTTCGTGATGAGAATGGTTGAAAGCTTCCTTGGCGTCGTTCGCTCGAAAGGAAAGACCCCGGTCGTCTGTCTTTATTTTCATAGTTGGGACTTCCTCGCGATGCCAAAGGGCGCCATCCGGTGCGGGGAAGCAAACGTGATTCCGGACGCGTGGCTCGTCAAGAATACGGGCGCGCACGCTCTAGCTCAGTTGGATCGGCTGATCGACGCCCTCAAACACAAAGGCGCGCAATTCCTGACCTGCAAGGAGCTCGCGCGGCAGTACTAGAACCCATCTCAGAAATGCTGCTGGTCGCGTCGCGCAGCGCTTGCGAGCAGATCAAGGAGCGAGGAGGCAAGCGTGTCCAAGGCGACACGTCAACGACGAGCGACAACGAGATGCGATGCAACCACTCGCGACCCGAAGGGTTGGGGCGGCGAGGCGCCGCCTGCCGTGTTGGTCCACCTCGGCGGATAGCGCTGGGTACCCCCTCGTAGTCGCGCCGTGCATTCGACACCTCGGCGCCCCCAACGCGGCCAACACCATTCTTGAGATGGGTTCTAGTTTTGCCGCCACGAAACCGCCTCATGAGGGACGCCGCTGTTGGTCTGCGTTGCGCAGAGGTATCCGGGCGGCACGCAGCCAGTCGGCGCCACCGAGCGGCGAGGGCGGCAATCCCACAGAGAAGGGATTGCACATCCTTTGAGAGGGGTAGGGCGTCGCCGGTGTAGGCTTCGCTTGTTGTAGACCCGGCATTACGCTAGGCGACAGAAACGGAAATAGGTTCGCCCGAAGGAGGAGTGGACAAGAGCAGCAGGGTACAGCAACGGGGCAGGACAGAAGGGGAAGAGAAAGAGTCGACAGGATGAACAGGATACACAGGATGGAGGGTTGGGGATCGCCTTGATCGGCGTCATTCTTTCAGGCCTCCCGTGGCCAGTCTCTGCGGCCAAGGAGGATAAGGACGGGGTTCCGTCGAGTTCGCTCGGAGCGGACGGACGCCTCATACAACAATCCGCGTTTCGAGCAAGCGTCGCGACGGCGACGGGAAAGATGATGAAGGGGAGGCAGGGGCATGATATGCTTCACGGTTTTACACACGCACACGGAGATGAAGCGGAAAGGGCATCGTGATGCGGGAGAGGTTCTTCGACGTGCACGCGCATTCGAGCGCGTCGGACTGTGCGCCCGAGATGAGCGTTGAGGTCCTCCTCGAGAAGGCGAGGGCGGGAGGCCAAAGGGAAGGACGAGAGGTGACCTCACGCCCTTCGACTTCGCTCAGGGTCCCGTTCACGGTGAGCCCTTCGGGAGAGACCCTCAGGGCGAACCCGCGACTGCGGGGCAAATGCGCAGAGGACGCCAAGGGGTCTAGAATGCGGAATGGAGGAGAGGATCCAACGCAGAGAGTCGGAGGCGCGGAAGACAAGGAGAGAGTTGACAGGATAACAGGATCGACAGGATGGAAGAACGCCAAAGGGAAAGATGAGGATGGATCAACGGCGCAGTCCCGGGACAGAGACGCGGAGGGAGAAAGAGAGAGAAGCACCAAGGCGGGGGCGACTTTCGCGCTGACGGATCACAGCTCGCACATCTTCCTCGGGCCGGAGGCGCCATGGGGGGTGTTCCGGGAGGAGGCGCCGAAGCTCTTCGACGAGCACGCGGGGGAGGCGGAGGAACGGTTCGAGAGATACCTTGCGAACATAGCGAGCCGACTGCGAGGGATTGCGCTCATCGGGATCGAGCTTGACGTCATCCACGACGGGAGGTTCGTGATACCTGACGGACGATTAGCCGACTTCTACCCGGTGGTGGGGGCGGTGCACTTTCTCTTGAGCGCCAGCCGGAAGCGTCCGTTCCGCGAGATCGAGGAGGAGTTTCGCAGGCAGGTGTCGTGGTTTGCGGAGCGCGGGGGGATCGACGTCCTAGCGCACCCGTTCCGCGTCCTAGCGCAGGACGAGATCCCGGTTAGCGACGCACTCGTAGAATGGGTCGTGAAGCGGGCGAGCGAGGGCGGGCTCGCGCTTGAGATCAACTCGCACAAGCAGCTCTTCGAGCTGGACGTCCGCCTAGCGGCGGAAGCAATGAAGGCGGGGGCGTTGACAGCGGTGGGGACGGACGCGCATGAGCCCCGGGAGTTTGGGGAATTCTCCTATCATGAGATGGTATTCGAGGCGGCCACGGAGCGAGCGCAGGGCGCGGAGGTCCGCCTCTACATTCCGGAGCGGGAAGAGGGAAGCTGGAAGGGCAGATGGACGCAGAGGGGAGAAGAGAGTTGACAGGATAGACAGGACAACAGGATCGACAGGATGGGGAAGATGGGAAAAGGCAAGGAGAGAGAGTCACAGTGAGGACCTTGGGGGCGAATGCGGACATCTGGCGGACGGCCGATCGATGGGAGATCGGGCGGGCGCTTGCGCTCATCGCACAGGGGGGGTTCGAGGGGACACTGCTGTATGCGGCCGAGGGAGTCGCGTTCGTCGAGAAGAGGGCGCCAGAGATCGCGCGAGCGCTGAAGGAGCATGGGCTCAGGCTCCTCCAGCTTCACGCGGATTGGCCGAGCCTCATCGACGCGGATGAGCCAGCGCGCTCGCGGGCGCTGGCGGAGCACTTTCGGTGGGGGGAACTGGCGGGCAGGCTGGGGGCGGAGGTCCTCGTGGTTCATCCGACGGGCCGATCGTCGAGCGGGAGGTATCTTGCGGGCGAGGAGGCGATGGAGGCGCTCGCCGAGGGGTATGGCAAGCTCGCGAAGTCGGCGGACAATGCGGGGGTGACGCTGGCGGTCGAGAACGATCTGCCGCCCTCGGAAGGAGCGACACGCGCGCACGTCGGGGGACGGGTGAAGGAACTCCTAGCGCTGTGCGAGGTCGTGGGGGCAAGTAACCTCGGGATTTGT